>NZ_JBHYGR010000150.1:0-22666 GCF_042738155.1 Kitasatospora sp. NPDC059088
AAGTACGTCCAGTACGAGGCCGACTCGGGCGCACGCCCAGCCGGGCGCCCAACGCCGCGCGCTGATCTGCCAAGATCCGCCGGACAGGCCCTAGACGACGGCGCCGTGGTCCGGGTCCTCCGGCTCGTCCTCGTCGCGGTCCTTCATCCGGGCGACCAGGGTGACGAAGCCGCCGAGGAAGGCGGTGACCCCGACCCAGGCGGGCCAGCCGGAGATCTCCCGCCACACCACCGCGTCGATCAGCAGCAGCGCCGGGCCGCCGAGCACGGCCAGCCAGGCGAACTTGGCGGTGGCGTCGGCGGCCGGCAGCGGCGGGGGCTCCGGCGGGACGAAGTGGCCCTCGTCGGTGTCCTCGGCCAGTTCGAAGTCGCGCGGGCCCGAGGTGGAGGCGGGGAGGACGGGGCGGCCGGAGCGGGGGCGCGGCTGCGGGGCGAGGTCCGAGAGCTCGTCCGGGTCGCTCTGGCCGGCCTTGGGGCCGGCGCCGTCCTTGTGGCCGTCCTTGTAGCCGCCCTTGAGCTCGTTCTGCGCCCGGAGGTTCTCGACCTCGGGCCAGTTGGGGTTGGTGAGGTCCACCGGGTCGTCGAACTGGGCGACCAGGGCCGCGAAGATCGCGTCCTGCTCGGCCTGGCTGCGTTCGGGGGCGCTGCGGCGCGGGCGGGACTCCGCCGCTGCCGTGGTGTCCTCCCCGGCGGGCCCCGGCGCGGCGCCGTCGGCCTCCGTGCCGCCCGCGGCGACGCCGCCGCCCTGGACCGTGCCGTCCCCGTGGACGGTGGCGTTCCCCCCGCCAGCGGCGTCCCCCTGGGCGGTGGCGTCCTTCGGCACACCGTCGGTGCGCGCTCCGTCCGTCCGCGCGCCGTCCTCGCGGGGCTTGTCGTCCCCGCCGCCCGCCGTGCTGCTCTCGTGCACTTCCGGCCCTTCAGCCATGGTGATCGTCGGATTCGGCCCTGTCGGCGCCCGTCGCGTGCGCGGGAGCCAGCCGTCGGATGAAGTCCAGGCTCGCCCCGAATATTTCCGCCGCGTCGTGGTCCAGCGTCGCGACGTGGAAACTGCGCTGGCACAGCCGTTCCGTCACGTCCGTCGAGGATATCCGGGCCAGCACCAGCTCCGAGTTGGCCGGCGAGACCACGTGGTCCTGCGGGCTGTGGAAGAGCAGCACCGGCTGGGTCACCTCGGGCAGCCGCTGCTGGACCTCCTGCCACAGCCGGCTCAGCGACCAGGCGGCGTGCAGCGGCGTCCGGTCGTAGCCGAGCTCCCGGGCGCCGGGCTTGTGGATGTCGTTGGCGATCCCCGGGACGCTCGGGACGAGGTGGCGCAGCACCGGCAGCAGTACCCCGGCGGGGTTGTCCGAGCGCACCGACGGGTTGACCAGCACCAGCCCGGACACCGTCGTGCCGTGCAGCGCGGCCAGCCGCAGCGCCAGCGCGCCGCCCATCGACAGCGCGCAGACGAACACCTGCTCGCACTCCTCGGCGAGGGTCAGCAGCTCGCGCTCGACCGTCGCGTACCAGTCCTCCCACCGGGTGACCTGCATGTCCTGCCAACGGGTCCCGTGGCCCGGCAGCAACGGGAGCGAGACGGTGAACCCGGCCGCCGCCAGTTCCTCGGCCCACGGCCGCAGCGACTGGGGGGACCCGGTGAACCCGTGGCACAGCAGCACCCCGACCGGTCCGCCGCGGTGGCGGTACGGTTCGGCACCGGGCAGCAGCGGCATGGCGGACTCCTTCGCGGGCGGGTGGCGCTGGGGGAGGGGACGCTGGGAGGGGAGCTGCAGGAATCCGCATCGTCCCACGCCCCGCGCCGGGACGTACACCCCCTACGGCGGGCCCGGGCACGGCGGGTGGCCGCGGGGCATTAGGATCGACCGGTCCGCATAACAGGAGGCCCGGGTTGTTCTACCGACTGATGAAGATGATCGTCGCGCCACTGCTTCGGATCTTCTTCCGGCCGTGGATCGAGGGTGAGGAGAACATCCCCACCGAAGGTGCGGCGATCATCGCGAGCAACCACCTTTCCTTCTCGGACTCGTTCTTCTTCCCCGCGCTGATCAAGCGCCGGGTGACCTTCATCGCGAAGGCCGAGTACTTCAACACCCCGGGCCTCAAGGGCCGGTTGACCGCCGCCTTCTTCAAGGGCGTCGGCCAGCTGCCGGTGGACCGCTCGGGCGTGCGCGGCGCCGGCGAGGCCGCGATCCGCAGTGCCATCGCGGTGCTGGACCGCGGCGAGCTGTTCGGCGTCTACCCCGAGGGCACCCGCTCGCCCGACGGCAAGCTGTACCGCGGCAAGGTCGGCGGCCTGGCCCGGGTCGCGCTGGCCACCGGCGCCCCGGTCATCCCGGTCGCCATGATCGACACCGAGAAGGTGCAGCCGCCCGGCCAGGTGGTGCCCAACTTCGGCATCCGCCCGGGCATCCGGATCGGCCGCCCGCTGGACTTCTCCCGCTACCACGGCATGGAGAACGACCGCTTCATCCTCCGTTCGGTGACGGACGAGGTGATGTACGAGATCATGCGGCTCTCCGGCCAGGAGTACGTGGACATCTACGCCACCGCCGCCAAGCGGCAGATCGCCGACGAGAAGAAGAAGGCCGACGCCGAGCGCCGGGCCGCCGCCAAGGCGGAGAAGGCCGAGGCCGAGAAGGCCGCCGAAGCCGAGAAGGCGGCGGAGGCCGGGAAGGCCGGGCAGCAGGACCAGCAGGAGCAGAACGGCACCGGGTCGGCCTGACCGACCCGGTCGGGTCCAGGGGAGGGGCCGGGAGATGGCGGACGGCGCGAGAACGGGTGCCGCGGTGGGCGGCGCGGTGGCGGCGGGCGGCATGTCCGTCGAGCTCCCGCTGTGGAAGGCGATCTCGTACTTCCGGGTGCTGGCCCTCTGCTACGCCCTGCTCCGGTACTTCAACTCGTACCTGCACTTCCTGCACCCGGTCGCGGGCTGGATCTACTTCGGCGCGCTGATTCTTTGGACGCTCGCCAGCACCCGGGCCTTCGCCAACCCGCAGCGCTGCACCTGGTACGTCCTCGGCTTCGACCTCGCCCTGGCCGTGACCGGCATCGTGATGAGCGGGATGACCGACGCCCCGGCCCGGATCAGCCACGGCGCGCCCACCCTGCCGACCATCTGGGCGGCCGGCACCGTCCTCGGCTTCGCCGCCAAGGGCGGCTGGCGTCCGGCGGCGGCGTCCGGCGCGGTGATCGGGGTGGCCAACATCCTCGGCCACGGCGGCCCGACCGGCGACAACGTCCACAACATCGTGCTGCTGCTGGTGGCCGGCTGCGCCATCGGGTACGTGATCGAACTGGCCCGCGCCAGCGAGGCCACCCTCACCCGGGCGCTGCAGGTCGAGGCGGCCACCCGGGAGCGCGAGCGGCTCTCCCGGGACATCCACGACGGTGTGCTCCAGGTGCTCGCGCTGGTCCAGCGCCGGGGCGCCGAGCTGGGCGGGAGCGGCGGCGGAGGTACCGGCGGCGGCACCACCGACTTCGCCGAGCTGGGCCGCCTCGCCGGTGAGCAGGAGCGCGCGCTGCGGGCCCTGATGACCGGCGGCCCGCTGCCGGCCCAGCGGTTGCCGGAGGCGGACCGGGCCGAAGCGGCCGACCCGGCCGGGCCACGCGACCTGACGGCACTGCTACGCGGCCACGCCGACGAGCGGATCACCCTCTCCGCCCCCGGCACCCCGGTGCTGCTGCCCGGCCCGGCGGCGGGCGAGCTCGCCGCGGCGGTCGGGGCGGCCGTCGACAACGTCCGCAAGCACGCGGGGGAGTCGGCCCGGGCCTGGATCCTGGTGGAGGACGAGCCGGAGGCCGTCACGGTCAGCATCCGCGACGACGGCCCGGGCTACGCCCCCGGTCGGCTCGGCGAGGCGGAGCGGGCCGGGCGGCTGGGCGTCTCCCAGTCCATCCGCGGCCGGGTGCTGGACCTCGGCGGCACGGCCGAGCTGTACTCGGCGCCCGGGGAGGGCGTCGAGGTCGAACTGCGCGTTCCGAGGAAGGCCTCTCCATGACCGACCAACCGATGACCGACCGGCCGGCCGCCGGGCCGCAGTCCACCGACCGGCCGGTCCGGGTGATGGTGGTGGACGACCACCCGATGTGGCGGGACGCCGTCTCGCGCGACCTGGCCGAGTCCGGCCTGGACGTGGTGGCCACGGCGGGCGACGGCGAGGAGGCGGTGCGCCGCGCCCGGGCCTGCTCGCCGCAGGTGGTGGTGCTGGACCTCAACCTGCCCGGTCTGTCCGGCGCCGAGGTGTGCCGTCAGGTGGTCGGGCACGACCCGGCGGTCCGGGTGCTGGTGCTGTCGGCGAGCGGCGAGCACCAGGACGTGCTGGAGGCGGTGAAGTCCGGGGCGACCGGGTACCTGGTGAAGTCGGCCGGGCGGGAGGAACTGCTGGACGCGGTGCGCCGTACGGCCGTCGGCGACGCGGTGTTCACGCCGGGCCTGGCCGGGCTGGTGCTCGGCGAGTTCCGCCGGCTGGCCGCCGAACCGGCCCCGTCCTCGGCGCCGGCCGTCCCGCAGCTGACCGCCCGGGAGACCGAGGTGCTGCGGCTGGTGGCCAAGGGCCTGTCGTACCGGCAGATCGCCGACCGGCTGGTGCTGTCGCACCGGACGGTGCAGAACCACGTGCAGAACACCCTGGGCAAGCTGCAGTTGCACAACCGGGTGGAGCTGGTCCGGTACGCGATCGAGCAGGGACTGGACGAGGAGCTGTAGGTCCGGTCCTCGAACTCCCGCCCCGCGGAGGGGAGTTCGAGGACCTGACCGGGGCCGCTCAGCCCCGGACGGCCGCGGCCTCCCGCAGCAGGGCGGCGACGATGCCCACGCCGTCCCGGGTGAGCACCGACTCCGGGTGGAACTGGAGGCCCGCGAAGCCGGGGCCGCGCAGCGCGTGGACGTCGCCGGTGGCGGCGTCCCGGGCCACCTCGACGCCCTCGGCGGCGAGCCGGGCCGCGTCGGCCTCCGAGCAGCGCGCCGTGAAGGTGTTGTAGAAGCCGACCGTCCGTTGGTCGCCGAACAGGTCGATGCTCTCCTGGGCGCCCTGGTAGGGGACGGCCTTGCGGCCCAGGGCGAGCCCGAGTTCGGCGGCGAGCAGCTGGTGGCTGAGGCAGACCGCGAGCAGCGGGGCCGTCCTGGCGCCGGAGCGGACGGCGGCCAGGGCGTCCGCGACGACCGGGCGCAGCACCGCCATCTTGGGGTCGTCGACGAGCGCCGGGTCGCCCGGGCCGGGGCCGAGCACCAGCGGGCCGCGGTGCGCCGCGACCAGTTCGCGCAGGCCCGGCCGGTCGAAGCGGACCACGGTGACCTGGTGGCCGAGTGAGGTCAGCAGGTGGGAGAGCATCGAGGTGAAGGTGTCCTCGCCGTCCACGACGAGGGTCGGCAGGGCCTCGGTGACCCGGGACGGCGCCTGCATCCGCAGCCAGAACGGGGCGAGGCCGGCCCGGCGGGAGTCCAGTGCGGCCTGCACCCGGTGGTCGTCGGCGAGCCGGGGCCCGCCGGGGTGCGGCCGCCGGGCGGGGGCGGGCCGGGCGCCGATCGCGGTGAGCACCCCGGCGGCCTTGGCGTGGGTCTCGGCGACCTCGGACTCGGGGACGGAGTGGCGCACCAGGGTCGCGCCGACCCGGACGACCAGCCGCCCGGTGGCCGGGTCGATGTCGGCGGTGCGGATGCAGATCGGCGAGTCGAGCAGCTGCCCGCCGCTCGCGGAGCGCCCGATCAGGGCGAGCGCGCCGGAGTAGTAGCCGCGCCCGGTGGGCTCGTAGCGGCGGATCACCCGGGTGGCGTTCTGCACCGGGCTGCCGGTGACGGTGGCGGCGAACATCGTCTCGCGCAGCACCTCGCGGACGTCCATCGAGGTGCGGCCGCGCAGCTCGTACTCGGTGTGGGCGAGGTAGGACATCTCCTTGAGCCGGGGGCCGAGCACCTGGCCGCCGAGGTCGCCGACCGTGCACATCATCTTGAGCTCCTCGTCGACCACCATGGTGAGCTCCTCCAGCTCCTTGGGGTCGTGGAGGAAGCGCAGCAGCGAGTCGAGGTCGGAGCCGCCGGCCGGGTAGCGGTAGGTGCCGGAGATCGGGTTCATCACGACGGTGCCGCCGCTCTGCCGGACGTGCACCTCGGGGGAGGCGCCGACCAGGACCCGGTCCCCGGTGTGCACCAGGAAGGTCCAGTACGCGCCGCGCTCCTGCTCCAGCAGCCGGCGGAACAGCGCGAGGGCGAGGGCCGGCCCGAAGTCCTCCAGGGTGGCGTGGAAGTCGCGGCGGATCACGAAGTTGGCGCCCTCGCCGTTGCCGATCTCGTCGTCGATCACCCGGCGGACGATCGCCGCGTACGCCTCGTCGTCCACGTCGAAGGCGCCGCCGGACAGGCGGACCGGCTCCTGCGGCAGGGCGGCGGTGAAGGCGGCCAGCGGCAGGGCGTACTGCTCGGTCACCGCGAGGGCCTGCAGCGGGGTGCCGTCGTCGTGGGCCTCGAAGCCGCGCTCGCGGATCTGCCGGTACGGGACCAGGGCGAGCAGGTCGTGGACCGGTCCGGCGGCGGGGACGCCGGTCCGGACCGGCAGGTCGGCCAGGCGCTGGTAGCTGTCGACGGTGCCCAGCAGCACCTCGACGGTGTCCGGGGCGTGCCGGGGGGTGCGGCGGTGCAGCAGGGCGAAGGCGGGGGCACCGGGGGCGGTGAGGCGGGCGAGCAGCTCGGCGGGGGTGGTCACGAGTACGGCTTCCTTCCGGGGTGGAGGGCGAGGGCGGTGCGGGTTCCGCTCCCGGAGGGCCGTCTGCTCGAAAAGCACGACGGCCGCCCCGAGGGGCGGCCGTCGTGTTCGTCTAGGAACGCGCGATCGGTGGGCCACCCAGGGGGGAGGCCCACCACCAGGAGTGGTTGCGGGGCGCGTGCATGGGTCGAGCGTAGCGGACGGGGCCGTGCGGGTGAGTCCGCTCACGTGAGATGTCCGGGACGTGTCTCACCCATCGGGCAATGGTCACGGAACGCTCGCGGCACCCCGTAGCCTTGCCGTGTGACCGCTACGACTGAGACAACGAGGACTGGCCACTCCTGGCAGTCCCTGCCCGCGGCGCAGCAGCCTGAATGGCCGGACCAAGAGGCTCTGCGCAAGACCCTTGCTGAGCTCGCCTCCTATCCGCCGCTCGTCTTCGCCGGCGAGTGCGACCAGCTGCGCGCCCGGCTCGGCGCCGTGGCACGCGGGGAGGCCTTCCTCCTCCAGGGCGGAGACTGCGCCGAGGCCTTCGACGGCGTGTCGGCGGAGCACATCCGCAACAAGCTGAAGACGCTGCTCCAGATGGCCGCCGTGCTGACGTACGCGGCCTCGGTGCCGGTCGTGAAGGTCGGCCGGATCGCCGGCCAGTACTCCAAGCCGCGCTCGAAGTCGACCGAGACCCGCGACGGCGTGACCCTGCCGGTCTACCGCGGCGACTCGGTGAACGGCTTCGAGTTCACCCCCGAGTCCCGGATCCCGGACCCGGAGCGGCTCAAGCGGATGTACAACGCGTCCGCCGCGACGCTGAACCTGGTGCGCGCCTTCACCACCGGTGGTTACGCCGACCTGCGCCAGGTGCACGCCTGGAACCAGGACTTCGTGCGCAACTCGCCGGCCGGCCAGCGCTACGAGCAGCTCGCCCGGGAGATCGACAACGCCCTGGCGTTCATGAACGCCTGCGGGGTGGCCCCGGAGGAGTTCAAGACCGTCGAGTTCTTCTCCTCGCACGAGGCGCTGGTGCTCGACTACGAGACCGCGCTGACCCGCGTGGACTCGCGCACCGGCGAGCTGTACGACGTCTCCGGCCACATGGTGTGGATCGGCGAGCGCACCCGCCAGCTGGACCACGCGCACATCGAGTTCGCCTCCAAGATCCGCAACCCGATCGGGGTCAAGCTCGGCCCGACCACCTCGGTGGACGAGGCGCTCACCCTGATCGAGAAGCTGGACCCGGAGCGCGAGCCCGGCCGGCTGACCTTCATCACCCGGATGGGCGCGGGCAAGGTCCGCGACCACCTGCCCACCCTGGTGGAGAAGGTCACCGCCTCCGGCGCCAAGCCGGTGTGGATCTGCGACCCGATGCACGGCAACACCTTCGAGGCCTCCAGCGGCCACAAGACCCGCCGCTTCGACGACGTCCTGGACGAGGTCAAGGGCTTCTTCGAGGTGCACCGCGCGCTGGGCACCCACCCGGGCGGCATCCACGTGGAGCTGACCGGCGACGACGTCACCGAGTGCGTCGGCGGCGGCGACGAGGTGCTGGTGGACGACCTGCACCAGCGGTACGAGACGGCCTGCGACCCGCGGCTCAACCGCAGCCAGTCGCTGGACCTGGCGTTCCTGGTGGCGGAGATGTACCGCGGCCAGTAGGTCTGACCAGGGCCGATGTGCCCGCGGATGTGACGAAGGCCCCTCCGGATTCGGGATTCCCGAGCCCGGAGGGGCTTTTTCGTACCCGGATCGCCGGGTAAGGTGAGGCTTAGTGAACTAAGGCAAGCCTTAGTCAAGATCCACTCCGTGCCCCAGCCGGCGCTTCACCCCGGGAGAGACCGCGATGTACGTGTGCATGTGCCATGCGGTCACCGAGGACCAGGTGAAGAAGGCGATCGACGGCGGTGCCAACACCCCGCGCCAGATAGCCAAGGGCTGCAAGGCGGGCACGGACTGCGGGTCCTGCGTGCGCCGGATCCAGGCCCTGCTCGGCGAGCACGGCGCCCGGCCCTGCCCGACCGCCCGGCTGGCCGCGAAGCTCGGCCTCGCCGACCCCGAGGTCCAGGACGTGCCCGCGCCGGCCGCCGCGAAGCCGTCCCCGGTCGCGCCGATGGCGCCGGTCGCCCCGGTACTCCCGCTGCGGGTCGCCTGAGCCGGCCGCGCCCGAGCCCGGGGCGTCGGGCTCAGGACTCCGGCTGCTCGATCAGCTGGGCGAGGTAGAGCGCCTCGCCGAGCTTCTCCAGGAGCTCCAGCTGGGTGTCCAGGTAGTCGATGTGGTGCTCCTCGTCGGCCAGGATGGACTCGAAGATGTTCGCCGAGGTGACGTCGTTCTTGGCCCGCATCACGACGATCCCGCGCTTGAGCCGGTCGATCGCCTCGACCTCGACCTGGCGGTCCGCCTCGAACATCTCCTTGACCGTCTGGCCGATCCGGACGTGGAACAGCCGCTGGTAGTTGGGCAGCCCCTCCAGGAACAGGATCCGGTCGGTGAGCGTCTCGGCGTGCTTCATCTCGTCGAACGACTCGTGC
This sequence comes from Kitasatospora sp. NPDC059088, assembly GCF_042738155.1. NCBI lineage: Bacteria > Bacillati > Actinomycetota > Actinomycetes > Kitasatosporales > Streptomycetaceae > Kitasatospora > Kitasatospora sp. NPDC059088. Next base: position 9,221 of record NZ_JBHYGR010000150.1, read on the forward strand.
CGGGTGTACTTGGCGAGCTTCGTCCAGCCGAAGTTCTCCTGCATCTTGGCGTGCAGGAAGTACTGGTTGATCGCGGTGAGCTCGGCCGTGAGTTGCTCATTGAGGAACTCGATGACCTCCGGGTCGCCCTGCATGGTGCTGCCTCCCTGCGCTACGTCCTGCGGTGAGTCCTGCGCTGCGCATCCTGGCACCGTATCGGGAGGAATTTCCAGTAAGTTCACACTCACTAGGACATGTGTCGGAATATCCGATTTGGGTGATAAGTGGAGGGCGCACGATCGACCATTGGCCCGTACGGGCGGGGCGTGCACCTGGGCCAAGGGGCGCGCGCCGGGGCTCGTCCGCCGTCTGTCACCATGGAGACATGGGTCAGTCCGAACGAGAACCGCTTCCGCCGTCTGACCCGACCCTCCCCCCGGGACAGCGCGCGCAGCGCGGCTGGCCCGCCCTGCACTACGGGCCGGTGCCCCGCTTCAAGCCGCTGACCTGGGACCTCCAGGTGTTCGGGGCCACCGCCTCGGCCGAGAAGCACAGCTGGGACTTCGCCGCCTTCGCCGCCCTGCCGCGCACCACCGTGGTCGCCGACCTGCACTGCGTCACCAAGTTCTCGATGCTCGGCAACGAGTGGACGGGCGTGCCTGCGGCCCTCCTGCTCGACCTGGTGCCCCCCGCGCCCGGCGTCACCCACGTCATGGTCTGGGCCGAGTACGGCTACAGCGCCAACCTGCGGCTGGCCGACTTCGCCGACCCGCACACCCTGCTCGCCACCCACCGCAACGGCGAGGCGCTGACCGCCGAACACGGCTTCCCGGTGCGCCTGGTGGTGCCGCGGCTGTACGCCTGGAAGGGCCCCAAGTGGGTGCGCGCCGTGGAGTACATGCGGGCCGATCGGCGCGGCTTCTGGGAGGAGCGCGGCTACCACAACCAGGCCGACCCGTGGCGCGAGCAGCGCTACTCCTACCAGGAGGAGCCGGGCGACGGACCGCTCCGCTGAGCGGTGAACCCCGCTAGAACAGCGAGAAGTTGACCGTCACCACGGACTTCTGCGGGCGCCGCTCCCCGGCCGTCGGGGACTGGCCGCTCACCTTGCCCATGCCGAGCGTCCAGTCGGTCGAGGCCTTCATGGTGAAGCCCGCCGCCTGCAGCGCCCTCTGGGCGTCGTCCCGGGCCATCCCGGTGACGTCCGGGACCGGCACCATGCCCTTGCTGACCACCAGCGAGACCGCGGCGTTCTCCGGCAGCTGCTGCCCGGCGGCCGGCGTGCTGCTGATCACCGAGCCCTCCGGCACGGTGTCGTTGTAGGTCTGGGTCACCCCGCCCCTGGTCAGCTGGGCGCCGGCCAGCGCGGCGGCCGCGTCGTCCGCGCTCCTGCCGGTGACGTCCGGCACGGCGATCCGCTTGGGGCCCTTGGAGAGGGTGACCGTCACCGGGTCGCTCTTGCGGGTGCGCGCGCCCACCCCGGGATCGGTGGAGATCACCTGCCCGGCCGGGACGGACTCGCTGAACACCTCGACGAAGCGGCCGTGCATGCCCTCGCCGTCCAGGACCCGCTGCGCCTGCGAGCGGTCCTTGCCGAGCACGCTCGGCACCGAGCCGTACAGCCCCTCGGAGATCCCGTAGGTGACCCCGCCGACCGCCAGCACCAGGGCGGTCAGCGCGGCCGCCCAGAGCAGCGGCTTGCGCGGGAGCCGGCGCGGTCGGCCGGGCCGCCGGGTCCTGACCGGGGTCGGCTCGTCGTACGGGCGGGGCTCGACCAGCAGCTGGTCCATCAGCTCGGCCGGCACCTCCAGCACGCTGGTGCGCTCGGCCGGCGGGGCGTCGGCGGGCCCGGGGAGCGGCTGGATCACCGAGGTCGGCTCGCTGGTCGGGTAGCGCGGGCTGGGGTGGGTGGAGGCCGGCGGCTCGGCGTCCAGCTCCTCCGGGGTGAGCGTGCGGCGGACCCGCTGGAGGGCGGCGAGCAGCTCCACCGCGTCGTACGGGCGGGCGTCGGCGGCCCGGGCGCAGGCGCCGGCCACTATGGCGTCCAGCGCCGGGGCGACGGCGGGGGCGGTCAGCGAGGGGGCGGGGACGTCCTCGTGCAGGTGCTTGTACATGACCTGGACGGGGTTGTCGCCGGTGTGGGGGCGGCGGCCGGTGAGCATCTCGTACAGCAGGATGCCGGCCGCGTAGACGTCCACCCGCTGGTCGGTGGGGGCGTCCGGGAGGATCTGCTCGGGGGCCAGGTAGGAGACCGTGCCCATGACGGTGCCGCCGGTGGCGGTGCTGGTCGAGGTGGGCGCGCCGTCGGCGCTGCCGAGCACCCGGACCAGGCCGAAGTCGGCGACCTTGACCAGGCCGCTCCCGGTGATCAGCACGTTCTCCGGCTTGACGTCCCGGTGGACCAGCCCGGCCCGGTGGGCGGCGCCGAGGGCGGCGAGCACCGGCTCCAGGACGTCCAGCGCGGCCCGGACGGACAGCGCGCCGCGGTCGCGCAGCAGGTCGCGCAGGGTGCGGCCGGGCACGTACTCCATGGCGAGGAAAACGTTTCCGCCGTCCGCGCCCTGGTCGAAGACGTTGACCACGTTGGGGTGGGTGAGCTTGGCGACCGCCTTGGCCTCGCGGATGAAGCGGGCGGTGAAGCCCTCGTCCCCGGCGAGCTGGGGGTGCATCACCTTGAGGGCGACCACCCGGTCCAGCCGGGTGTCGGTGGCCCGGTACACGGTGGACATCCCGCCGGTCGCGATGCGCTGCTCGACCCGGTACCGGTTGTCGAGCACGGTGCCGATCAGGGGGTCGTGCAGTGCCATGTCCACTCGGGGGAGTCTAGTGCGGCGGCCGGGGGCCGGTCCCGGCGGACACCGCCTCCGGGACCGGCTTGTGACATCCGCGACGGGTTCAGAACGCGGGCCGCTCGCGGGTGTCCAGGTCGGCGCGGCCGGCCATCGCGGAGGAGGCCTCGGCGTGGAAGCGGCGCGGGATGCGGCCGGCCCGGTGGGCGAGCCGGCCCGCCTCGGCGGCGTGCCGCATCGCCTCGGCCATCAGCACCGGGTCCTGGGCCCGGGTCACCGCGGAGGCGAGCATCACCGCTGCGCAGCCCAGTTCCATCGCCAGCGCGACGTCGGAGGCGGTCCCGGCGCCCGCGTCCAGGATCACCGGGACGCCCGCACTCTCCACGATCAGCTGGAAGTTGTGCGGGTTGCGGATGCCCAGCCCGGAGCCGATCGGCGAGCCCAGCGGCATGATCGCCGCACAGCCGACGTCCTCCAACTTGCGGGCCAGCACCGGGTCGTCGTTGGTGTACGGGAGCACCGTGAAGCCGTCGTCGACCAGCGTCTCGGCGGCCTCCAGGGTCTCGATCGGGTCCGGCAGCAGGGTCCGCTCGTCGGCGATCACCTCCAGCTTCACCCAGTCCGTGCCGAGCGCCTCGCGGGCCAGCCGGGCGGTCAGCACCGCCTCGCCGGCGGTGAAGCAGCCGGCCGTGTTGGGCAGCACCCGGATGCCGTTGCGGGTCAGCACGTCCAGGACGGAGCCCTGGGTGCTCGCGTTCACCCGGCGCATGGCCACGGTGGTCAGTTCGGTGCCGGAGACGAGCAGGGCGCGCTCCAGGACCTCCAGGCTCGGCGCGCCGCCGGTGCCCATGATGAGCCGGGAGGAGAAGGTCGTCCCGGCGATGGTCAGCAGGTCGTCGGCCATGGTTCAGCCTCCCTGGACGGCGGTCAGGATCTCGATCCGGTCGCCGCTGCCCAGCGTCGTCCCGGGCCACGAACCGCGCGGCACCACGGCCTCGTTGAGGGCGGCGGCGACGCCGGTGTTGGCGGCGCTGACGGTGGCCACCAGTGCGGCGAGGGTGGTGGCGGCGGGCACCCGGCGGGGCTCGCCGTTGACGGTCAGGGCGATCTCGTTCGGGGCGGTCTCGTTCGGGGCGGTCTCGGTCATGCGCAGGCCTTCGCGACGGGGGTTTCGGGGGAGAACCGGGTCGGCGTGAACGGCCGTGCCAGGTCGGGGACTTCGCCGGTCGCCAGGTAGTCGGCGAGCAGGTCGGCGGTGACCGGGGTGAGCAGCACGCCGTTGCGGTAGTGGCCGGTGGCGGCGACCAGTCCGGGTAGTGCGGTCGGGCCCAGCAGCGGGGCGTTGTCCGGCGAGCCGGGGCGCAGCCCGGCGGAGGTCTCGCGCAGCGGGAGTTCGGTGATACCCGGTACCAACTCGTGCGCGTCGCGCAGGAGTTCGTACACCCCGCCGGCGGTGACGGTGGTGTCGTAGCCCTGTTCCTCGGTGGTCGCGCCGATCACCAGCTCGCCGTTCTCCCTGGGGACGAGGTACAGGTGCTGCCCGCGCACCACCGCGCGGACGTTGCGGGACAGGAACGGCCGGTAGGCCTCCGGGACGTGCAGCCGGACGATCTGCCCCTTCACCGGGCGTACCGCGGGCAGTACGCCCTCGGGCAGGCCGGGCAGCCGGTGGCTGTGCGGGCCGGCGGCGAGGACCACCTGCTCGGCGGCCAGGGACTCCCCGTCGTCCAGCCGGGCGCCGACCGCGCGGCCGCCGTCCACCAGCAGCTCGACGGCCTCGGCCCGGTGCAGCCGGACGCCGGCCCGCTCGCAGGCGGCGACCAGGGCGGTGAGCAGCCGGCGCGGATCCACCTGGTGGTCGTCCGCGACGTGCAGGCCGCCGCGCACGCCGGGGGCGAGCATCGGCTCCAGTCGGCGGGCCTCCCGGCCGGTCAGCCAGCTGGAGTCCAGGCCCAGCCGCAGGTGGAAGGCGTGCAGTTCGCGCAGTTCCGCGCGGTCGTCGGAGTCCAGCGCGACGGCGATGGTGCCGCACCGGCGGTAGCCGGTGTCCAGGCCGCCGCTGGCCTCGGTGAGCTCGGCGGCGAAGGACTCGTACCGCCGGTTGGAGGCCGTCCCCAGGTGCAGCAGCGGCTCCTCGCCGTACTGCAGCTCGGTGACCGGGGCGAGCATCCCGGCGGCGACCCCGGCCGCCCCCCGGCCGTGGCCGGGGTCGACCACGATCACGTTCCGCAGCCCGCGTTGCGCGGCGCGCCAGGCGACCGCGAGGCCGATGACGCCCCCGCCGATCACCAGCACGTCGGCGCGGCTGCCCGATGGCATGCGTGACAAAGCTGCTCTTCTCCCTTCGCCGGTATGACCCGGATCAGGTTCGGACGGTCGCAGGCCGTGCCAGCCCGCCTCTCAGCCCGGTCCGCCGGGCTCCCGTGTGGTGCGTCCACCTTAACTCCGGGGATCGGCCCGCCCGAAGGGCCGTGCGAGGCGTGGGACGGGGCCGCCCGCCCGGCTCCGCGGATGAGCGGCTCAGAGCCGGTTCAGCGGCGCTGGGTACAGTGACGGGCGTGGCAGAGCTGAGCGGAACGGATCGGGTGGTCGTCGTCGGGGCCGGGCTGGCCGGGGCGCAGTGCGCCCTGCAGCTGCGGCAGGGCGGCTGGCGGGGGCGGATCGTCCTGGTCGGCGAGGAGCGGCACGCGCCGTACGACCGGCCGCCGCTCTCCAAGGACGTGCTGCTCGGCAAGGCCGACGCCACCACCCTGGACATCGACTACGGGCGGCTCGGCATCGAGCTGCTCACCGGCCGCCGGGCCACCGGGCTCGCCCCCGGCGTGCTGCACACCGACGGCGGGGACCTCCCGTACGACGCGCTGGTGATCGCCACCGGCGCCACCCCGCGCGCCCTGCCCGGAGCCGAGCGCGCCCATCTGCTGCACACCCTGGACGACGCCCTGGCGCTGCGCGCGCTGCTGCGCCCCGGCCGGCGGCTGGTGCTGGTCGGCGCGGGCTGGATCGGTGCCGAGGTGTCCACCGCCGCGCGGCAGGCCGGCTGCGAGGTCACCGTGGTCGAGGCCGGTCCGGCGCCGGTGCCGGGCGCGCTGCCGACCGGGGTCGGCTCGGCGATGGCCGCCTGGTACGCCGAGGCCGGCGTCGACCTGCGCTGCGGGGTCGGGGTGGCCGCCGTCGAGCCGGGGGCGGTGCTGCTGGCCGACGGCTCCCACCTGCCCGCCGACGAGGTGGTGGTCGGCATCGGCGCCCGGCCCGCGACCGGCTGGCTGGCCGGCTCGGGCGTCGAGCTGGACGCCTCCGGCGCGGTCGTGGTGGACGGGCGGCTGCGCACCGGCCTGCCCGGGGTGTTCGCGGCCGGGGACTGCGTCAGCTACCCCTCGGCGCGCTCCGGCGCCCGGCTGGCCGTCCAGCACTGGGACCACGCGCTGCAGTCCGGCTCCGCCGCGGCCGCCGCCGTGCTCGGGGCGGACACGCCGTACGACCCGGTGCCGTACTTCTGGTCCGAGCAGTTCGGGCGGATGGTCCAGTACGCCGGCCGGCACGCCGAGGGCGACGAACTGCTGTGGCGCGGCAGCCCGCAGGAGTCCGCGTGGTCGGTGCTCTGGCTGCGCGACGGGGTGCCGAGCGCGCTGCTGGCCGTGGACCGGCCGCGCGACCTCACCCAGGGCCGGAAGCTGATCGAACGCGGTGCGGTGCTCGACCGGGCGCTCGCCGCGGACCCCTCGGTGGCGCTCAAGGGAGCCGTCGCCGGGTAGCACTTGGTGCGCGGCGGGCCGCGGAGGTGGCAGTCTGGTGGCGTGAGTGAGATCGAAAGCAAGATTGAAGCCCTGGTCACCGAGTGGGTGTACCTGCCCGACATCTCGGAGCAGTGGGGGGTCCGGGTCACCGAAGTGCGTGACCTGGTCAAGAACGGTGGCCTGATCGCCGTCCGGCGCGGGCCGAACAAGTCGCTGCAGGTCCCGGCGGCGTTCATCGACGGCCAGGGGCTGGTCAAGCACCTGTCCGGCACCCTGACCGTCCTGCGGGACTGCGGGTACAACGACGTGGAGATCCTGGAGTGGCTCTTCACCGAGGACCCGTCGCTGCCCGGCAGCCCGATCCAGGCGCTCCGGGAGAACCGCGGCACCGAGGTCAAGCGCCGCGCCCAGGCGATGCTGATCTGATGGCGGCGGACACGCTGCGGGCCCGCCTGGCCGACGCCCGGCTCTACCTGTGCACCGACGCCCGGCGCGAGCAGGGCGACCTGGCCGAGTTCCTGGACGCGGCGCTGGCCGGCGGGGTGGACATCGTCCAGCTCCGTGACAAGGGCCTGGAGGCCAAGCAGGAGCTGGCGGCGCTGGAGGTCTTCGCCGACGCCTGCCGCCGGCACGGCAAGCTGCTGGCCGTCAACGACCGCGCCGACGTCGCCCACGCGGCCCGGCCCGACGTGCTGCACCTCGGCCAGGACGACCTGCCGGTACCGGCCGCCCGGGCGATCCTCGGCGAGGACGTGCTGATCGGCCGCTCCTGCCACGCCGAGTCCGAGGTGGACGCGGCGGTCGCCGAGCCGGGCGTGGACTACTTCTGCACCGGCCCGGTCTGGCCTACCCCGACCAAGCCGGGCCGGCACGCGCCGGGCCTCGGCCTGGTCTCGTACGCGGCGAAGCAGGCCACCGACCGGCCGTGGTTCGCGATCGGCGGGATCGACCTCGGCAACCTGGACGAGGTGCTGGCCGCCGGCGCCCGCCGGATCGTCGTGGTCCGGGCCGTCACGGCGGCCGAGGACCCGCGGGCCGCCGCCGCCGAGCTCGCCCGCCGGGTGCGCGCGGCGTAATGCCACCCGGGGCCGCCGCCGGCGCGGGGGGGCGCCCCCCCCGCGCGCGCGCGCCCACACACCAGCCCGCGGGGGCTCCCCCCCCCCCCCCCGGGCCCCTAGTACTTGCGGACGGTGGCGGCCTCGGCCAGGGCCAGCAGCACCGTGCGGGCCCGCTCGTCGGCGAGCGGTGCCGCCGCCAGCGCGGCCAGCGACTCCCGCATCAGCTCCTCGATCCGGGCCTCCACCAGCTCCGGCGCCCCGCTGCGGGCGACCAGCTCGCGCAGCCCGGCGACCTCCTCGGCGGCCAGGTCCGGTGCGCCGAGCCGGGCGTCCAGGTGCCGCGCGTCGGCCTGCGGCAGGCCCCGCATCGCGTGCGCGACCAGCAGGGTGCGCTTGCCCTCGCGCAGGTCGTCCCCGGCGGGCTTGCCGGTGACGGCCGGGTCGCCGAAGACGCCGAGCAGGTCGTCCCGCAGCTGGAAGGCCTCGCCCAGCGGCAGCCCGAACGCGCCGAGCGCCTCGACCAGCTCCGGCCCGGCCCCGGCCAGCAGGGCGCCGACCTGGAGCGGCCGTTCGATGGTGTACTTCGCCGACTTGTAGTGCAGTACGGTCCGCGCCCGCTCCGGCGCGCCCTCGTCGGCGGAGTCGCCGGCCACCGGCTCCAGCACGTCCAGGTACTGGCCGAGCATGACCTCGGTGCGCATCAGGTCGAACCGCGGCTTGGCGGCCAGCACGGCGGCCGGGTCCAGGCCGGAGCGCAGGAACAGCTCGTCGCACCAGATCAGCAGCAGGTCGCCGAGCAGCACCGCGGCCGAGGCGCCGTACTGCTCGCGGTCGCCGCGCCAGCCGCTGTCCCGGTGCAGCGCCTCGAAGCGGCGGTGCACCGAGGGCAGGCCGCGGCGGGTGTCGCTGCGGTCCATCAGGTCGTCGTGCACCAGGGCGCTGGCCTGGAGCAGCTCCAGGGCGGCGGCCGCGTTGGCGATCCCCTCGCCGTCGGCGGGGCCGCCGGCGGCGCGCCAGCCCCAGTAGCAGAAGCCCGGGCGCAGCCGCTTGCCGCCGTCCAGCAGGAAGTCGCGCAGGGCCTCGGCGGCGGGCACCAGCTGCGGCGAGATCGTGCCGAGCAGCGCCGACTGGCCGTCCATGAACGCGGCGAGGGCCGTGTTGACGCGGGTGCGGACGTCCTCCACGTCCATGGGGTTGGCCGGCCGGGTGCTGGACGAGGTCACGATGATGCTCCGCTGGTTCGCTGGGGTGCAGCAAGCGTAGCGGGGCGGCCGGGAACGGATGTGCGAGCGGGGCCGCCGACGGCGCGCGGGGCGGCCGGTGCGGAAGCGGAGGCCCGTCCACTACTTGTCCCGAATCGTGGGATCGAGTTGTCCGGCCCCTTCGGGGGACGGATAACCTGCCAGCATGGCACTCGGCATCGCTTCCACGAGACCGGACCGCGCACAGACGGTCCGCGAACTCCTGGCGGCCGGAAAGCGCTCCTTCTCCTTCGAGTTCATGCCGCCGCGCACGGAGGTCGGCGAGCAGAAGCTCTGGGACGCCATCCGTCGACTCGAACCGCTGGACCCCAATTTCGTCTGCATGACGTACGGCGCCGGCGGCTCCTCGCGCGAGCGCACCGTCAACATGGTCGGCCGGATCGCCACCGAGACCACGCTCACCCCGGTCGCCCACCTGACCGCGGTGGACCACTCGGTCGCCGAACTGCGCAACATCATCGGCCAGTACGCCGACCAGGGAGTGCGGAACGTCCTCGCGGTCCGGGGCGACCCGCCCGGCGACCCGATGGGCGAGTGGGTCCGTCACCCGGACGGCGTCACCTACGCCTACGAGCTGGTGGAGCTGATCAAGGGCATCGGCGACTTCTGCGTCGGCGTCGCGGCCTCGCCGAACATGCACCCGCGCTCGGCCGACTGGGACGAGGACATCCGGCACTTCGTCGCCAAGGTCCGCTCCGGCGCGGACTACGCGATCACCCAGATGTTCTTCGAGGTCGACGACTACCTGCGCTACCGCGACCGGGTCGCCGCCGCGGGCTGCCCGACCCCGATCATCCCGGAGATCATGCCGGTGACCAACGCCAAGCAGCTGGAGCGCTTCCCGCAGCTCAGCGGCTCGGCCTTCCCGGCGGAGCTGGAGGCCCGGCTGCGGGCCGTCATCGACGACCCGGTGGCGCTGCGCGCGATCGGCATCGAGCACGCCACCACGATGGCCGAGCGGCTGCTCGCCGAGGGCGCGCCCGGCCTGCACTTCATCACGCTCAACCACTCGACGGCGACGCTGGAGATCTACCAGAACCTGGGGCTGCACCAGCGCTGATCACCGCTGTTCACGGGCCCGTCACCGCCGTCCGGTGGCGGGCCCGGTCGTGTGCGGCCGGTGCCGCCGACGGCGGGAACGCGATGCGGTACCCCGGCCGTTGAACCGGTACAGTCGCCGCACACGCGCGGCCGGCGCGGGCACGCGACTGGAGGTAGCGCGCGGATGGGCATCGGATACCTGCTGCTGTACGTCGCGTTGGCGGTGGTGGCGCTCTGGCTGGTCGCCGAGGTGCTGCTGCAGAACCGGGCGCCGGTGCACTGGCGGGCCCTCGCCCTGGCCGGCTTCCTCGGGGTGGCCGTCGGGATGGGCCTCGACTCGGTCGTGGTGATCGGTGCCGGAGCGGCCCTGTTCGCGGTCGGCCAGACCTTCGTCACCCTCTCGGTCAAGAAGGGCTACCAGGCCGGCTGGTCCCTGCGCAACGCCGACGGCAGCCTGCCCGGCCCGCTCGCCAAGGTGCCCCTGCTGGGCGCCCTGACCGGCGGCGCGGCGGTCGCGGCCGCGGCGGCCGAGGAGAAGCGGGTCGGCGAGGTCAGCGCGGTCGAGGAGACCCCGGCCCCGGACACCGCCCCGGCCTCCGCCCCGGTCGCCGAGGACGTCCCGGAGGTCGAGCAGACCGCCGCCTTCGAGATGCGGGAACTGGCCCAGGACGGCGTCTACGCCCCCTCCTACTACGAGCAGCCGCAGGCCCAGCAGCAGCCGCAGCAGCCGCAGGACCCGTACGCCCCGGCCTACCAGCCCGGCTACGAGCAGCAGCAGTGGCAGCAGCCCCAGCAGCAGCCCGCCTACGCCTACGACCAGCAGCAGTCCTACGGCGGCTACCCGCAACAGCAGCAGGACCCGTACGGCGGCTACCAGCAGGCCCAGGACCCGTACGCGGGCTACCAGCAGCAGCACCAGCAGGCCTGGGACCCGAACGCCCAGCAGCAGCACCAGCCGCACGAGCAGCAGCAGTGGCAGCCCCAGCCCGACCAGCACGGCCAGCACGCTCAGGGCGTCCCGCAGCAGCCGGGCTACGACCAGAACTACGGCTACCAGCAGCAGCAGAACACCTGGCACCAGGGCTGACCGGCCCGGCCCGGCGTCACGCCGGGCCGATCAGCCCGGCGGCGATGCAGGCCGACATGCCGGCCCGGGACAGGCCGCCGCCCGGGTGGGCGTTGCCACCGACCAGCAGCAGCCCGGGGACGGGCGACTCGTTGGCGGTGCGCAGCCACCGGCCCGCGGCGCCGGCCAGGGCGGGCCGGGCGACGGCGCCGGCGGGGGCGCCGGTCTCCCGACGGGTGTCCCCGGGCGTGCGCACCACCCGCCACAGGACCCGCTCGCGCAGGCCGAGACCGGCCGCGTCGACGTGGGCGAGCAGCTGGTCGGCGTAGCGGTCGGCGACCCCGGGGGCGGTCCAGTCGAACCCGTCCAGGGCCGGGACCGTCGCGGTCAGCACCACGGACTCGTGGGCGTCGTCGGGGCGCAGCGCCGGGTCGTCCGGGCGCAGCACCTGCACGGTGGGGCGGTCGCACAGCGGGCCGGCGCCGGTCAGCGCGGCCTCCTCCGCCGCCGGGTCGGCCGCGTGCACCACCGTGCGGTGCGCGGTGCCCTCCGGGCGCGCCCCGCGCAGGGCCAGCAGCACGCCGAACCGGCCGGGCACCCCGCGCGGCTCCCACCGCTCGGCCGGCCGCCCGGGCCACTCGGCGAGGCCGTCGCGGTGCAGCGCGCCCGCGTCCATCGCGGAGACCACCAGCTCGGCGTCGATCCGCCCGTCCGCCGTCTCCACCCCGCAGGCCCGGCCGCCCTCGACGAGCACCCGGGTGACCGGGGTGTCGAAGCGGAAGTCGACCTTGCGCAGCTCGCAGCGCCGGAACACGGCGTCGGCCAGGGCCCGCAGGCCGCCCCGGACGTACCAGACGCCGAAGGACTGCTCCATGTACGGCAGCACGGTGGCCCCGGCCGGGGCGTCGCCGGGGGCGAAGCCGTACCGGACGGCGGCCTCGGTGAGCAGCGCGGTCAGCCCGGGGTGGCCGCCGAGCTCGCGGGCGGCCACGTCCCGCAGGGTCCACGGTCGGGGGCGGCGCAGCCGGGCCAGGCCGGTGGGCGGCGGGACGGGGTACGGGTCGGCGCCCAGGAAGGCGTGGTCGGCGGGGAGCGGCTCCTCCAGCAGTGGGCGGCGGGTCGCCTCCCAGACCGTCCGGCCGTTGTTCATCACCGCGCTCCAGCGGGCACCGGAGCCCGCGCCGAAGGCGGTGTCCAGGGCCTGGCCGACGCCGCCGCGGGAGGCGTTGGGCAGGGTGACGACGGTCCCGTCGGGGAACACGTGCCGGCTCTCCGGCTCCACCGGCGCCAGCTCGACCAGCTGCTCCAGCGGCTCCTTGCCGGTCTTGAGCGCGAGGTCGCGGTAGACGGCCGGCAGCGGCAGCAGACCGGGACCGGTGTCGAAGGCGAAGCCGTCGCGCTCGTACCGGCCGACCATGCCGCCGTAACTGCCGCCCGCCTCGCAGACCGTCACCCGGTGACCGATGGTCGCCAGCCTGGAGGCCGCCGCGAGCCCGCTCATACCTGCGCCGATGATGACGATCCGTGCCATGGCACCCGATCCTAGGGCCGACCCGCGTACGCTCCGGACGCGGCCTTGGCGGCCTTGCGCTCGCGGCGGCGGGCCCGGAAGGCGCGGATCCTGCTGACCGCCAGCCAGACCAGCAGCAGACCGGCCAGCAGCAGGACGGCGGAGATCGAGGCGGCCGCCCAGGGGTGGAAGATCGCCAGGGTGACCAGGCCGGCCACCGAGAGGTCCTCGGTCAGGCTGACCACGATGTTGCTGAACGGTTCCGGCGTGGTGTTGACGGCCATCCGCAGCGAGGCCTTCACCAGGTGGGTGACCAGCGCGGTGGTGCCGCCCATCGCCCCGGCCGCGACCTCGCTGAGCGAGCCCGGGTCGGCGCTCGCGATCAGCACGCCGACGACGGCACCGGCGATCGGCCGGATCACGGTGTGCACGGCGTCCCAGACGGTGTCCACGTACGGGATCTTGTCGGCGACCGCCTCCAGCAGGAACAGCACGGCCGCCGCGACCAGCACGTCGGTGCGCTCCAGCGCGTGCGGCACCGACTCCGCGCCGGCGAACCGGCCCAGCAGGCCGAGCAGCAGCACCACCGCGTACGCGTTGATGCCGCTGGCCAGACCGCTGGTGAAGATCAGCGGCAGGACCGTCATCGCGTCCCCCTCCTCGTTCTCGCGGGCCTCGCGACCCCGTCCGGGCCGCCCGGCCCCGCCGTACCGTACCCGGAGCCGGGACGCCCCGGGCCGCCGCCGCGGTTCCGCTCCGGGCCGCCGCGGCCGACTGAGTACGGGTACTCAGTTCCGCGGTTGAGTACGACAGCGGATGGCCTCCGACCTGCTGGGACGGGAGAGTGGTGGCACCCGGGAGGGCGGCGCGTCGGGCGCCGGCCGCCCGGGCGGCGGATCCGTCCGTCCCCGCTGTCCGCCGGGGTGTGCCCGCCGTGCAGGTGGACCACCGAGGGCACCGGCAGCTGGTTGCGGTGCTTGACCACCGCGGCCCGGCCGGAGCGG
>NZ_JBHYGR010000151.1:0-21732 GCF_042738155.1 Kitasatospora sp. NPDC059088
GCGGGGGCCGGGGGGGGCCCCCCCCGCGCGGGGGGGGGGGCGGGGGGCGGCGGGGGGGGGGGGGGGGGGCCCCCCCCCCCCCGCGCTCGGCCGGGCCCGCCGGCGGCTGGGCCCCGAACCGCTGAAGGCACTGTTCGCCCGGGCGTGCCGTCCGCTGGCCGTGCCCGGGGCCGCCGGCGCCTGGTACCGGGACTGGCGGGTGGCGGCGGTGGACGGGACCACGCTGGACCTTGCGGACACCGAGGCCAACGACGCGTTCTTCGGTCGTCCGGGCACAGGCCGTGGGACGGGCGCGTTCCCGCAGGCCAGGGTGGTCGGCCAGGCCGATCCCGCGCTGGGTCACAGCTTCGGACAGGCGGCGTGAGCCGGCCGGTACTTCTCGTGTCACGCCTTCGTGTCCGCCTGAGGATCGGCCGTCTCCGAACCGCCAGGGTGAGTGTCCTCGGACAGATCTCCGTCGGGGTCCGGTTGAAGGAGGTCGAGGAGGTCCTGTGCCGCCCAGTCCGGAAAGGTGACCGCCGCGGGAATCGGCAGCAGGGCATCACGCAGAAGGGACTCCTCCTCGAAGATGGCGTTGGTAAGCCAGGCGAACATGCCTTCGTCGAGCAGATCCGGGTGGCAAGCGGCTGCGTCCGGAACTTGCGCGGCATCGAGGGCAGCGGCCGGGAGGCCGCCGTTGGTCGCGGCTCGAGCGACGGCGCGGCGCGCCGTGGTCTCGTGCCAGCCGGATCCCCACCATTCACCGACGGACTCGGTGCGGGAGCCGTGCACGGTGGGCAGCCGCAGGACGGTCTCCGGTCCGAGGGTTTCGTCAGCCTGCTGCCAGAGGTCGATCTGGCGGTGGATGGAGGCGAGGATCGGTGCCCAGCCTTCTTCTAAGATGTCGCCGAGCGCGTGGCCGTCTGCGAGTCGGCGGGCGGGTGTGGTGAGGGCGAGGCGTACGGCCGGCCAGTCGACGCCTTCGGGGTGGACGTGGGGCAGGACGGCGCGGGTCGCGGCGATGTTCGCGCGGGCCATCGCGACATCGCCGATCTTGAAGTGCCATTCCTCGACGTCGCTCTCGCGGCGCCAGCACCATTCGGCATACCTCTGGCGGCTGCCGAGGGCACAGGGTCCGGGACAATCAGCGGGTAGGCCCGCAGTCCGGCGCCAGCCCTCCAGGAGAATTCCTCCCCGAGTGGCTTGATGGCCTCGGGGAGGAATTCTCCGTCCCCGTGGCGGCTGATCGCGTCGTGGATGTGGTCGGCCCACAGCAGCATGACCAGGTCGTGACGCAGTGGCATGGCGGTTTCGGGCAGGTGGATGCGGGTGGCATCGAGAAGTCCCGCTTTGGCGAAGGCCCGGCGTGCTGCTTCGGACTTGACGGCCTGGGTCGGATGTCCGCTGAGGTCGATGACGAGGTCGTCGTCGAGCGGGAACAGGGATGGCAGGCTCTCATCGCCGCCCCAGCCCCAGCCGTCGGTCGGGTCGTCCACGATGAGCCGGGCGGCTGCGGGATCCCAGTGGACGCTGATGTGGAAGTTCGAGCGGGACAGCTTCACCGTGGCCGACAGTTGCAACTCCCCTTCTTCTTGCCGGGCATCTGGGCGCAGTTCTCGGTGTCGTGCGCTTCCTTGCCCTCAGGGGAGAGATTGTCGTAGCTGCTCCCGTCGTGCCGCCCAGGGGAATCGTCGTCCGGGCCCTCCGTCCCCGTGTGCGTGCCGGCCGGCCGACGATGGGGGACTCACTTCATTCCGACGTTGAGCGGTTCTCTGATCTGTCCGTGGGATAGTTGGACAGGTCGCTGGACGCGAACGGTCGTGCGGGCGAGGAGGGCCGATGGGCGCAGGAATTCACGAGGCGAAGATTAGCGAGTTAGAGCGAGACGGGCGGTTGCTCGCCCGCAGCAGCACCACCGAGCAAGTGGCGCTCATCCTGCGCGAACGGATCACAGATGGGCTCTTCCCTCCCGGCACACGACTCTCCGAGGAGTCCATCGGGGCAGCCCTCAGGGTCTCCCGCAACACGCTCCGCGAGGCGTTCCGGCTGCTGGCCCACGAGCGGCTGGTGGAGCACCGGCTGAATCGAGGCGTCTTCGTCCGCCAGCTCAGCCCCGAGGATGTGGTGGCCCTCTTCCGGATGCGGCGGATCGTCGAGTGCGCGGCCTTGCGAGAACTAGCGGCGGCGCCGGAGAAAGCCATACACGCTGTCCGCAAGGCCGTCGAGAACGCCGAGGCGGCGGCGGAAGCCGGTCGCTGGAACGAGGTGGGCACCGCGAGCATGCAGTTCCATGAGGCAATCGTCGGCCTCGCCGGCAGCCCGCATCTGAAGGAGTTCATGCACCATGTGCTGGCTGAACTCCGCCTCGCCGTCGGTGTCGCCTCGTATCAGCGCCGTCTTCACGAGCCTCAACTCGCGCGCAAGCGCGTGCTGCTAGATCTCATCGAGGCCAGGGATGCGCAGACGGCCGAGCAGACAATGGCGGAATACCTCTCCGACGCCCGGGAGGAGCTGCTGCGGGTATGTACGGAGGCGGCCGAGGCCGTCGACTAACGATCAGGTCAAACAACTCTCGTTCAGCGACTACTCAGCCTACTTCTCCTTCAGCTGCCCAATCCAGGTCCCAGCAGCGCGGCCGACCACACGTCGCGTCTGCCTCGGCCGTGCGAGAAGACCGACTCGAGCGACCGATCGTCGGCATCCCGAAAACGGCTCCCACGTAACGGACGCGGTAGTTCGGCAAGGACAACCCGCAGTCCGAGGGCGGGGACAGGCAATCCAACACCCGAAGGTGTACTGCGTCCTGTCCCCGGCCCAACTCCTCAATGGGGGTGGCCACCCTTCCCGGGGGGTACCCGGACTTGTGCGGGTAGCGCGCCTGGCCGGGGGTCGACCCGCGGATCAGGGGGTCAGACGGTGCAGATCCCGCGGGAACAACGTGGCCCGGCGCACGTTGTCGGCGCCGGTCAGCCGGGTGGTCCAGCGCTCGAGCCCGAGCGCGAACCCGCCGTGCGGAGGCATTCCATGGGCGAACGCAGACAGGTAGCTCTGGTAAGGCTCCAGGGGTTCGCCGCGCTGCTCGAGTGCGGCGGTGTAGTCCTCGTACCGGTGCAGCCGCTGCCCGCCGGTGACCAGTTCCAGCCCGCGGAAGAGCAGGTCGAAGCTGTTCGAGTACTCGGGGCGGTCAGGTTGCGGATGCGTATAGAAAGGGCGCTTAACCATGGGGTAGCCGGTGACGAAGAGGAACTCGCTGCCGTACTCGCGCAGTGCCCACTCGCTCAGCCACCGCTCATGGGCTGGGGACAGGTCGGGTTCGTCGGCACCCAGCATCCGCATGGCTTCGGCGAAGTGCACCTCGGGAATCTCGTCCGGAACCTCAGGAAACTTCACCTCGAGCAGCTCTGCGGCTTCCCCGGCTCCGTTGGCCGCTGCAGCGGCCATGCCTGCAACCACCTCGCGTACCACCGCCATGACGTCTCGGTGGTCGGTGATGAAGCCCAACTCGGCGTCGAGGCTGGTGTACTGAGCGAGGTGGCGAGCAGTGTCGTGCGGTTCGGCGCGGAAGACTGGGCCAGTTTCGAAGACGCGCTCGAACACGCCGACCATGGCCTGCTTGAAGAATTGCGGCGACTGCGCGAGGTACGCCTCGCGGCCGAACCAGTCGATGGCGAAGACGTTAGCTCCCGACTCGGTCGCCGAGGAGACCACCTTTGGAGTGTGGATCTCGGTGAAGCCCAGTCGGCTGAGCGTCTCGCGGAAGCCGGCCACCGATGCTGCCGACAGCCTGTGCGGGGCGTTCAGCAGGGGATGGCGCAGCGTGACGTCGGCGTTGTCCAGGATCGTCGGTAGTCCGGCCTGGACAGTGGGGCGGTAGAGGTCGAAGGGCGGTGGGGCCACCGGTGCGGACAGTACCCGAATCTCGGGCGACGTGATCTCGACGCCGCCGGGGGCGTGGGTGTTGGCCGTTGCGGTACCCCTCACAGTCACCACGGACTCCTCCGTGTAGCGCTCGCTGCCCGTAGGTGAGGTGACCACCTGGGCCAGTCCGGCGCGGTCCCGGAGGATTAGGAAGGTGACGTTCTTCAGGTCGCGACGTCGATGCAGCCAGCCGGAGACCTCTACGGTCTGTCCGACGTGGTTCCGAAGCTCGGCAGTAAGCACACGGTTCGTAGATCGGATCAAGGGGTCCTCCTGAGAGGTCGACTGATCCCTTGGGAGTGCGGGCGAGAAGGGTGACTCGCGGTGCCACCGCACTTTCGCCGCCTCTTCGGCGGCATCTCCATGGCCTGTGACGGGGCCGACCGGCGGGGCATTTCCTCCCCGCACTCAGGAGTGTCTTCCCCCAGAGGCACGAGTCCGTCTTCGCAGCTAGTGACGGCTCTCTGAGCTCGTGCGCCCTCTGAGGTACTCGTCTCCCTCAACGCGTTGTTCATAGCATAGGGTCCAGATCGGAGCCGGAGCAACGTTTGTCCGAGGAGGCCACCCAGGTGGCCTATCTCTGTCGTCTAACTTGCCGCGGAAGTGGATTGATGCAGTGCAACTTCGTAGACGCGGTCCCAGCGCTTCCCCGTCACTAGAAGTCGGCCCGTGCTCGGATCGTGCGCAATGCCGTTCAGAACGGAGCCCTCGTCGCGTGCCGAGGCGGGGCGAAGAGCGCCCAGGTCAACGGAGGAGACGACGGTGCCAGTGCGCCCGTCGATGATGACGATCTGATCAGTTGGGTACACATTGGCGTAGATAAGTCCGCCCGCCGCGTCGAGGTCGTTCAGCCCGCTCAGCGGCCGTCCGCCGTCCGTCACTTCGAAGAGCACTTCCCTCTGCCCGGTCTCGGGGGAGAGCGTGTAGAGCTTGGACGATCCGTCGCTCATGATCAGCCCACCGTCGTGTGCGGCCAGGCCCCATCCCTCTGACTCGTAGGACACCGCACCCAGCGGCGTGAGGCTCTCGCTGTCATAGATGAAGAGCGTTCCCTCTTGGTAGGTCAACTGGTAGAGCATGCCTCCGAGTTCGGCCACTCCTTCGCCGAAGTACCGGTCCTCAAGGCGGTGTCGCCTCAGGATGCGTCCGCTGGCCAGGTCCACCGCTCGGACCTCGGACTGCCCCCGGCCCCCGGTGCTCTCGTAGAGCACCTGTCCCCGAGCAACGAGGCCTTGGGTGAAAGCACCAGGGTCGTGGGGGAATTGTCTCTCCACGCGGTAGGCACGGCGAAGCACCCGTTCTCCGGAACCCAAGGAAGTTGGAGCCGAGCGGCCCCCGGCACCGGTTGCCGCATCGCAGTCTGCGGCAATGGCTCTGATGGTTCGCAGCTTGAAGAGCTGCCGGAGGGTAACGGGGACTCCGCGGCAGGCAGCCTGGGTGATAAATGTTGCTCCCGCTGCGGAATTGCCGCCGGCCGAGAAGAAGTCTTGCTCCATATCGACCGCGCGCACACCAAGGGCCCGATGCCAGGCATCGCCGAGCAGCTGTTCTGTATGCGTCAGCGGCCCTTCCGTGCGCGCGGCTTTTGCACCTGGCGGCTCCTGCGCCGTCAGAGGCACTGGAACGTACGCCAGCTGCTTCTTGTCGACCTTGCCATGCGCAGTGCGGGGCAGGCTACCCAGCAGCCGGAACCGGCTTGGCAGCATGTACTCCGGCAACCGGTCGGCCAGCCACTTCTGCAAGTCGGGGATGGTCATCTGCCCGTCTCCGGTCTCGATGTGCGCGGCCAAATGCTCGCTGGCCGCGCCATCTGAGTCTTGCAGTACAACCGCCGCCTGCCGTACCCCGGGGAACTCCCGGAGGCAGGCCTCGACCTCCCCGACCTCCACCCGATGCCCGCGGAGCTTGATCTGTTCGTCAGCGCGTCCAACGAACTCGAAGACGCCGTCCCAGTGTCTGCGGACGATGTCGCGGGTTCGGTAGAGCCTGATGGGCTTCCCGCAGGCATCGGTCCTGGTGACGAAAGACGCGTCGGTGAGCTTTCGGTCACCCAGGTACCCCCTGGCGAGTGCCACCCCGCCCAGGTATAGCTCCCCGGCCGCTCCGTCCTCCACCGGACAGCCGGAGCCATCGAGGACGTACACGCCAACGTTGTCGATCGGGCGGCCGATGGGCACGTGGTCGCGCGATGTATCAGGCTGGCAGGCCCACGTCATGACCTGGATGGAGGCCTCGGTCGGACCGTACAGGTTGTACAGCGGCACGGGCAGGGTGCGCAGGAACGCGTCTTGAAGCTGATGGGAGAGGCTCTCTCCGCCGCAAAAGAGGTGGCGCAACGAGCGGCACCGTTCCAGGCCCCCTTGCTCGATCAGCAGTTGGAGCATCGATGGCACTACCTGGAGGGTCGTGATGCCCATGGTGGCGACGGTCTCGACCAGATAAGCGGGATCCCGGTGCATCTCCGGCTCCACCAGGACGAGGGTGCCACCGCTGATCAGTGGCACGAAGAACTCCCACACGGAGGCGTCGAAGGTGAACGGTGTCTTTTGGAGAACTCTGTCTCGTTCGGAGAAACCGTACTCGCGCACCATCCAGGTCAGGATGTTGACGATCCCTCCGTGTTCCAGAACGACGCCTTTGGGCTGTCCAGTTGACCCTGAGGTGTAGAGCACGTACATGGTGCCGTCGGCTCGATGTCGCACGAGCGGTGGGGGGACAGCGGGGCCAGCCTGGAGGCTCTCGCGGTCTACGTGGAGGGTGACGGAATGCTGCGGCACTGCGTCGGACCAGGCGGCATTGGCGTGGTCGATGACAAGGGCTGCAGGCCTTGCGTCGCGGATTATGGCTGCGCGACGGAGCGCGGGGGTGGTCGGGTCGATCGGTAGATATCCTGCGCCGGCCTTGAGAATCCCGATCAGGGCCACCACCAGCTCGGTGCTTCTGGGGAGCATGAGGCCGACCAGGTCTCCGGGTGCTACTCCGTTGGCGACCAGCTGGTGGGCGAAGCGGTTGGCCTCGGCTTCGAGCTGCGCATACGTGAGGCGTTCGCGCTGATAGTGCACGGCGATTACGTCCGGAGTCCGCTCCGCTTGTCGGGCGAACAGCTCGTGCACGGTAGCAGTGCGTTTGAGCGTCTCTCCGTTGGGAAGCGCCTCGGAGAAGTGGCCAGCTTCGGACAGGCAGGGCAGTAACGCCACGGCTCCGTCTCTGCTTGGCCGGGTCACAGCACCGCAGCCGACAGGATCGCGGCGAATCCAGTGGCCATGTCCGTAATGGACATGGAGGGCAGTGACTGCTGCGTGACCTGGTTGGGGGCGTAGGGGACGTGCACGCATCCTCCACGCATGTGAGGGCGCTCGGTGGCGATGAGGTGTGTGAGTCCGTAGAAGAGGTGGTTGCAGATGAAGGTGTTGATGTTCCGGGAGAGCGAGGCTGGCACCCCTGCATCTCGAGCGGCCTGCACGCACGCTTTGACCGGCACCGAGGCAAAGTACGCGGCCGGTGCTCCAGGAATGACCGGTTCCTCCATCGGCTCGTTCCCCTCGCTGTCGGGGATGTCGATGGCGTCGTTCAGGTTGATGGCGATCCGCTCTACGGATAGGTCTGGTCGTCCTCCTGCCTGCCCCGTACAGAGGACGAGGAAGGGATCCACCTCAGCTACGGCCTTTCGGAGCTCTTCGATGGCAGTACCGAAGACGCAGCTGATCTCTACCGCCGTTACATCCAGTCCGGGAGGAGGGGCGGCTTCTACCATCTTGGCAGCCTGCCAGGAGGGGTTGACGGGCGCGGCGACGAACGGCGCGAACCCTGTGATCAGAACTTTGGTCGGGCCTTCGGTTGGCATGGCAGGAAAGGTTCCTCTCTGTAATGAGGATGTCAGAAGGCGAAGAAGTAGAGGATGAGAATGTCGCAGGCGAGCATGGCGACTGCTGTGGGTGCCTGCGCCTTGATCGGTCCGTACCGGTCGCGAATTTCGAGCAGCGAGGCCGGCACAAGGTTGAAATTTGCAGCCATCGGGGTGCAGAGCGTGCCGCAGTAGCCGGCGAGCATACCCAGCATCAGAACCGCGGCCGGGTTGCCGTGCATGTGCAGGACGAGGACGGGCCAGCCGATGGCCGTCGTCAGTATAGGGAGGACTGCAAAGGCGTTCCCCATGAGGGCTGTTAGCACGGCCATGCCTACACAGTAGAGCGCAACCGCGGCCAGGGGCTGGCCTTTGGGGATGATGCCCTCGACGATGGCACCCATCTGCCGTCCCACGCCCGCCTTTTCGAATATGGAGCCGAGTACGGCCAGCAGTTGCGGAAGGAGAAGCGTCCAACCCAGTGCCTGCAGCAGCCCTGCGCCGGCCTCGAGCGGCACTCGGACTCGACGCTCCCGCAGCACCCGCATACCGACTCCAACGGCCAGCAGTCCGCCAATCCCCACCCCTAACAGCGTCGCGCTGCCCGGTTCCAAGAGCGGACTCCCCGCGACGGTCCAGTGCGCGAGCACGAAGGTGCACAGGAACGTAGTCGCAGGGGTGACCAGCATGGGCAGGAACAGTCTGTTCCCCCAGCGGGCGGCGCGCGCCTCCTGCTCGTCATCAGCTGGGGCTCGCCGGGCGCCTCGTCCAGTGAGCCCGAATCCGCCCAGGATCACCAGGACGAGGACGGCGATTCCGAGGGGTTCGGACGGAGCCGATTTCGACGCGACCCATGTCCCGTACAGGTAGCAGGCACCCAACAGACCCCAGAAGGCCACTGTGGCTCGGCGCCGAGGATTGGTCCGATCGCGGAACATGCATCCCGCCATAAGAAGGTACGTGATGCCGACCAGCCAATAAAACCACTCGCCGCTGATCATTGTCCTGCTCCCCTGCTCGAGGTCTCCCCGCCGGGCCGTGGGCCTCCGGGGGCGTATCCGGCTTGGGGGGAGAGCTCGGCTGCCATTCCGCGCTCCAGGTACAGCAGGCGCGCCCCGTGGATGATGAGTGCGCACACGGTGAGCGGTACTGACCACAGGGCCACTTGTACTGGGCTTATGTGGACTGCATAGGCGCCAGCGACAGTTCCGGTGATGATCAGTACCCCGGCCGAGGCAGGGAAGCAGTCCCCGCCGAAGAAGAGGCCGATGGTGTCGGCTCCGGAGCCGTGGGAGCGGATCTTCTCCTGAATCCGGAGTGGCAGGGTCCTCACTCCTCCCGAGCGCGCAGCCGCGTTCTCCGCCATTGGGGAGATCAGCGGTCGGATGGTTTGCGCTGGCCCGCCGAAGTACTGGAGGCCGGCTGCCGCGGTGACCTGGCGCAACAGCAGATAGAGGACGAGGATCCGGCCTGCGGTGAGATGGCGCATCCGGTCGATGAGTCTGGCGGCACGGCGTTGGAGGCCATTGTGCTCCAGGAGTCCTATGACGGGCAACGTGACGACGATGACGGACACAGAGCGGCTGGAAGCAAAGCTGTCGCCGATGGTCCGGAGAATGCCTGCGGGCGAGAGCCCACCGAGGAGTCCGGTGACGATCCCGGCCGTTGCCACGACGAGAAGGGGGTTACGGCGGGTAGCGAAGCCCCCGATCACTACCAGGATGCCGAGCAGGACTTCCATGTGGCGACCTCTCAGTCCTTATCTGTGCCCAGGAAGAGCTCCGCGATGGTCAGGACCGCCTCCGGAGTGGTTGGCGGGTGCATGGCCCCGGCCAGGGAGTCCCGCACCATGCGTTCGAGCGGCAGCCTCTGGGACAGCATTCGCGCCCCGCACAGTTGGAGGCACTCTGTGGTGACCTGGACGGCGGTCTCGGCGGCCTTCACCTTGATCGCTTCGTTGAGGATGCGTACCTCGGGGGTGGGGCGCAGCAATGCGCGCTCAGCGGCAGAGTGCAGCAGTGCCCTGGCCGACTCGTACTCCACGAGAAGGTGGCCCAGTCGCTGCCTGGTCGTGGGAAACGCGGAGATGGGGCGGTCCATGCCCTGAATCGTCCGGGTGGACAGGTGTCGCCGGGCCTCGTCAAGTGCGGCACGTGCGATGCCGACGTACGGTGCGGCCAGTAGCACCGTCGCATACGGCGCATAGTCATTGGCCTGTTGGAAGGCTCCCACCGGGCCGAATACAAAGCGCTCCGGGACCATGCAGGCCTCAAAGGATACCCGGGCTGGCGCCGCGGCGCGCACGCCGGCGATGGATCCTCCCGGCTCCACGACGATGCCGGGAAGGTCGCGCGGGACGACGAACTGGACGATCTTCCCTGCGTCTTCGCCCTCGGCAACCACAGCGTGAAACTGCAGGTGCCCGGCGGCCTGAGCGAGCGTTCCCAGCTTGCAGCCGTCCACCACCCACGTGCCGCCTTGCTGGACGGCCCTGGTGAAGGGGGTAAAAATGCTTGCTCCCGAGCCCGGCTCCCCGTAGCAACTGGCCACGAGAGTGCCGTCGTCAACGACGGATCGGAAGACCTTGCGACGCAGCTCGTCGAGCCGCTCCCGTTCCGCTCTGGCATCCGGCTCCTGGCACCAACTCCCCATGTAGAGCAGGGAGGTCCAGTGCATAACAAGAATGAGCGCCGTGGACGCGCACCCCGCTGCCAGTTCCTCAATTACCTGACATACCGTCAGGAGATCGGCGCTGGCGCCGCCGTCCTCCTCTGGCACGGTCAGCGCCAGCAGGCCGGCCTCTCGCACGGCCTGCACTGAACTCTGCGGGAACTCCCCACACCTGTCCCACTGGGCAGCCAGCTCCCGCAGCGTCCCGCTGCCCAACTCTTCCGCTGCCTGTACCAGCGCCTTCCGCTTCCTCTCCGCCGCAGACAGGGTTTCCGTCTCAAGTATTGTCATCAGCACACGCCTCCATCGCCCGGCCTCAGCACGAACCGTTGAGCCGTCCCAGGGCCTTGGCCCTGGGCCTGGACCACCGTCCCGAGCTGACCCCAGCCACCTGACGCGCCTCGTCCAGGATGCCGAGCACCTCAGCTGCCTCGGAAAGCGAAGCGCCCCGCGGCGGCGTCCCCTGATACATACGCGTCAGGTCGTCCACCGGGCGCGCGGCCACGGTGTCCCCAAGACCTCCGCTGACTTGGCCCTCGGTCGTGTCGGCGATGAGTCGGTCCCCGCTCATGTGCAGCTCTCCTCTGTCCCCTTGGATGGTGATGTGCCACCCGTCATTGGTCTGAGCGTCATCGGTGATGAGGACGTGGATGCGCGAGCTCCCTGCACAGAGTTCCAATGTTGCGGAGACATCCATATCCAGGCCACGGCAGTTCAATTCGGCTCTGGTCACGCTGTCCGCCTCGATGCCGAGGTACAGCAGGGTGTCCACGATGTGGCTTGCTGTGTCGAGCAGTACCCCGTATCCCCGGCGCGTCCGGTACCGATGAGTGTCCCGGCTGCGGTACCGGGCGGCGAAGGGTGACTTCCACTCGCAGCGGACCCCTGTCACCACGCCCAGTGCGCCACTGCGGACCATGCTGCGGGCCGTCCGTACATGAGGGAGGTAGCGTCTGTTGTAGGCGACGCTGACCCGGTCCGGACCAGACTGCAACAGGCGGCGAATCTCGCTGAGTGTGCGCCGCTCCTCCGCGCCGGGCTTCTCCGCAAGCACCAGCAGGCCGCGCGGGATTGCCTCGGCAAGGACCGCACCCGCCACCTGCGGCGGTGCGGCGATGACGAGGCCGTCCAATGCTTCGACGTCCAGCAGCTTGCGGTAGTCGTCGTAGCACCGGGGTACGGCGAACAGGGTGGCAGCCCGCTCAGCGTGCGCCATCCGCGCGGAACAGACCGCGGCGATCTCGAACGTGTCTGAGCTACTCAGGTCGAAGAGGTGCGAAGTGCCGGCGAGTCCGGTCCCGACGACTGCGACTCGCAGCGGCCCGGGCCGATGCCCGCTACCGCCGTTGTCGGCCTCCACCGTGGCATCAGTCATGTTCTGCTCCGTCTGGCCAGTAAATCCCGGGAAAATCGGTGAGGTTGAGGCAGACGGTGCTCGCTGGCACGACACCGCATGTGGTGAACTCTCGAAAGGCCGGCATCGTATGGTGCTCAGCACCGACCACTTGGCGTAGCTCCGCTTCGGATAAGGGGAGTTGCCGCATGCGCACCAGCCAACTGCCGCCGTAACGCCACTCGGAGCTCGCCGTACGGTATCCAGTGCCTGGCTCTGAAGCGCCTTCTAGCGTGCGCCTGTCCAGCGCGGCCACGGCCCGGGTGAACTGGGAGTCGCTGACGTCCTCGGCGAGGATGCGAATCAAGCCCAGCGCGATGTCCGACGGCTCCCGCGTTCCCACAGGCACAGTGACGTCCAGTGTCCACGTCAGCGCCAACCTGTGCGCGTCAGGAGAAGCCAGCGGACCGATCTCGTAGAGCATGCAAGGAAGGTCGGCGAGGAGCGTATGGTGCAGTGGACCGCGGTCCTGGACCAGCTGAACCCGCTTCCCGAAGTAGGAGACGTACGGGGCGTCGTTAGCCGCCGGATGCCAGGGGTCGGCGAGGACACTGGTGACGCACGGCAGCGCGCCGAGGCCCTCCAGCCACTCCGCGGCCCGGGCCACCCGTCGGCCCGCTCCCCGTCGAGACCATTCCGGTCGGCTCCTCGGCCGCTCCGGTTCCTCAGGAATGTGCGGCCCGGTCGGGCTCGGCGGCGCGGAGGAAAAGGTTCGGGCACGCCGTGGCCTCGGCACCAGCGTATCGATCGCGGGAGCATGGAGCAGATGCATCAGCAGGCGGTCGAAGCCGAGGCTCATACCGCCAGGGCGCGGGTGGCCGGCGCGAACCACGTCGAGGTAGCGCTCGGCGGCACCGGTCCCCTTCCAACGCGCGATGGCCTTCTCGGCCGCCGCCGGGTCGGTTGTCAGCTCGCTACCCGACGCTACGTCCCCAGAGCCAGGTAGCCGCAGCTCCACCGACCTGGCGGTGTCACCGTCACGGCGCACGTAGAAGGGCACGTGTGTACCGGGTGCCTGGGTCATCCAGTAGCCCGCGGTGCCCAATGCCCGGACGACCGCATGGTCGACGCGTTCGGGGAGTACGTGGCCTGAACCCGGGTCGATCCCGGCCCGCCGTGCAATCTGTTCCACCTCTGGGGCGGTAAGTACCGGAAGCCCGGTTAGCGGCCCGCACTCTGTGGCCCGGGGGTCGATGGCAGCGACGGCAAGTCGGATGTCCTCGACCACACGCTCTGTCAGCCCGATGATCTCCTCCTGGGCCACCTGCGCGGCGGCGAACTCGATCAGGGTGATCTCGTTGAGTGATGACCTTCCTGACATCTTGTGCGCCCATAGCAGCCGCGAGACCTCGTAGACCTGGTCGGTCTCGTTGTCCATGGCGGCGTGTTGGGCCAGTACGTTATTGACGGTCAGGTACGCCTGTCGGCCGCGGTGTGCAACAGCGAAGGGCTGGGTGGCGCCGACGGTCGCTTCCTGCCCAACGACAACGGGCGTGTCGATGCGCACGAATCCGGACCGCTTCAGCTGTCGCTCCGCAGCGCTCTGACCGAGGGCGCGTGCTGCCAGCGCCTGACCGCGCTCAATCGCCCGCTGGTGCTGCATGCCGCCCGGGGCGCACACAAGTACGTCACACTGGTCTGCCATCAACTCGCGTTCGGCGAAGCCGCTGCGGCGCCCTTGGTACGGCTGCCACCTGCCTTGTAGGCGCACCAGGCTGCCTGCGGCCGGCACCGGCCCGCCGTCTGTCCGAAAGAGACACTGCACCAGCGCGGGCGGGCTCCATACCCAGGCGAACACAACCGTCTTGTGACGCAGGAGTCGCATGACTCTGCCGAGTAGCGGTGAATCTGTCGCAGTGGCTGTGCTATGCCTCAGGTCAGACGCAAACGCCATCGCTGCTCCTTCCCCGCTGCCCATGC
Source organism: Kitasatospora sp. NPDC059088 (assembly GCF_042738155.1). Classification (NCBI taxonomy): domain Bacteria; kingdom Bacillati; phylum Actinomycetota; class Actinomycetes; order Kitasatosporales; family Streptomycetaceae; genus Kitasatospora; species Kitasatospora sp. NPDC059088. The sequence goes on from NZ_JBHYGR010000151.1 coordinate 13,725, forward strand.
ACGGCCGGTGGGACTCCGAGGTGTCGGCGTGCGAAGGCCAATGCCATCTCGGTCTGGCGCAGTTGCTCGGCGGCTGCCAGGACGGTATGGCCCCCGCTGTACCTGTACGCCTCGTGGACGACGCCCAGCTCCCTCAGCCGTGTCAGGTAGTTCTCGACTTGCCGGGGCGGGCAGTTGTCGTCGTCGCTGCCGTAAATGACGAGCAGCGGTACCTCGATCCGGTCGGCGTACGTCAGCGGCGAGCGCTCGGTGTAGTAGTCGCTGCGTTCCTCGAAAGAGCCGTCGAACAGGGCGCGATCGTGCGCGCGCAACGCCTCGGACTCGTCCTCGTAGGCGGCCCGCCAATCGGCGATGGGGACCACGGCGATCCCCAAAGACCACAGCTCCGGCTGAAGGGCCAGTCCGAGCAGCGTCAGGTACCCGCCCCAGGAGCCGCCGCTCAGCACCAGTCGCCCGGGATCGGCGATGCCGGTCGACACCAGGTGCCGCCGCACAGCGGCTAGGTCCTCCAACTCGGTGAGGCCGGGGCCCGGGGGGTGCTGGTTGGCGCTGCGCCAGCGCTTGCCACGTCCTGTGCTTCCCCGATAGTTGAGCAGGACGACGGCGTAGCCGTGGTCGACCCACGCCTGCACCCGAGGGCTGAAGGAGTCGTTGTCGTGCGTGGCAGGGCCGCCGTGGAGCGAGAAGAAGACCGGGTGCGGGCCGGGTCCCTCGGGCCGCACGAGGAAGCCGTCGATGCCACTACAGCTCAGATACTGATACGGTCGGCCGGCGGTGAGCTCTGTCTCCCGGGCGTCCGGTTGGCCCGGCCGGGCCTTACGTAGCCGTGAAGGCTGTGCGCCGCTTGAGTGCACGTACCACACCTCCCCATCCGGACGTGCCCTGGCCTCGGTGATATGTCCGGCCAGGGTGGGCAGCCGATGTCTCCGTCCCGTCGCCAGGTCAAACGAGCTCAGCCGGGTGCGGCCCCGCAGCTGATGGCTCAGGAGGAGCCCTGCGGCGTCAGGCAGCCACTCGGCCCGCACCTCGCCTTCGGACTCGTCTGCCGCCGGTCGCACGCGGCCCTCCAGTGGATCCCACACGTAGGGGCGGACCCCGTACTCGCCCTCCTGGTGGAGGAGGAGCCGCGGATCCCCCTTGACCGGGCTCCAGCTGCCGACCGCGTAGCGGAAACCGAATCGATGGCCGCCGATCTCACCGAGGGCGGCAATCTGCTGGCCTCGGCGGTCGAAGACAAGCGCGGTGACACCGTCCGGCTCCCACCGCTCAACAGAGAACAGCTCGTCGTCTGCGGAGACTCCCACCACCCGCAGATACTCGCGGTGCTGGTACAAGGTGTCGGTGTCCCCGCCCGGGTTGACGCGGACAACAGTGGAACCCTCCGGCGTCGCTCTGACCGCCAGCGCGCAGTCCACCGCTAAGGCTATTCCGGCGCGGCAGTCCAGGTAACCGCTGCCAACGGGTTGCGCAGCGTCCGATCCGTCGAACCTGCGGCGCGTCCAGCCGCCGGCCCCGTGCCCCTGCGGATCACCGGGGTACCAGACGTACGTCCCGGAGGGGTCCAGCAGGCCGCCAGATGCTCCTTCTTCGCCGTGGGTCAGTTGCTGGCGCTCCCCAGTCACCAGGTCGACGGCGAAGAGCTGGCTGACTCCACCGCATGCCGCCTCCTCTAACAGCCGGGATGGCCTATCGCGCGCCCACCGCGGAACGGTCGGGAAGCGATGGGCGAACCGCAGTCGCCAGGCGGGTCCGCCGGTGGGACGTTCACTTGGGCCAGTCACTGAAGTCCCCTGCGGCAAGCACCTGTCGGACCCAGTCTTCGGGCCGCTCCGGACGCCACTGCACCTGCGTCCGGGCGCCGTCGACCAGCACGATCTCCGGCATCCCGTACATGAAGCGCTGAACCGTGGACGCGGTATACGCGCCCACATCCCGCACTGTCAGCAGGTCGCCTGGGGGCGCCTCGGGGAGCTGCGCTTCGCGCTTGATCACACCCGAGTACGAGGAGAGCCGGTCCCCGATGCTGACGGTGCGGCGCGGGGAGTCGGTCGGCCAGGCCGCCTCGACTTCGAACTCTCGGCCCTCGAACGGCACCAGGAATTGCGTTCCGAGGTCCACAATCCACCACTCGCTTCCAGCTGCGGCCGTTCGGGAGAGGACCCGGGTGATGCCGATCGCCGCGTCATCGACGAGGAAGCGGCCTGGCTCTAGGGCTAGCTGGACAGGGAACGCCTCCTCCTCCAGCACCTGTTGGAAGGCAACGGCGAAGTCCTTCACCCGCGCGCCGGCCTGCTCCAGCGCCCGGTGCCCGGCGAGTCCGCCGCCTATGCCGACAAACCCAGCGGTGTACCCGGTGGCGCGCTGGACCTCAGCGCAAAAGAGCACCGAGGAGCGCAGGGAGTCGACCAGGCGCTCTGGCGTCGCCTGACGCACCTGGGTATGGGAGTGGAATCCGGCCAGACGCAGGCGGGAGGAGTCCAGTACCTGGCGCACCGCTTGGAGGGCCGACCCATCAGTGACGTCGAAACCCAGCCGCTGGCCGCGCTTGAGGTAGTTGGAGGATATCTTCGCGGGGTGGATCCGCAGCGCCACGTCAAGCGAGCGTCCCGCCCCCCTTGCAGCGTGACCGACCTTGGCAATGTCCTGGAGCGTGTTGAGGCCGAGGCATCCGGGAGGGTTGCGCAGTGCCAGTGCGACTTCACTATCGTCCAGCGCGACCGCGTTCCAAGTGATGCGCTCCGGGGGCAGCCCCAGTGCCAGTGCCAGGGAGTACTCGTTCCCGGAGCAGACCTCCGCGTCGATACCCGCCCCGTGCAGAACGCTCAGCACGCCGGGCAAATAGCAAGCCTTGTAGGAGAACATGATCCGTGTACGGGGGCCGAAGGCCGAGCGCAGTTCGTCGACGCGTTCGCGTAGTCGCCGAGCGGAGTAGGCGACCAGCGGAGTCGGGTGCTCGTCCAGCAGGTCGCTGAGATGGACGTCTTCGACGTTCGGGCCGTCTCCGCGATGGCCAGGGGACCGGGTGGGGTGTGTCATGCCCTGCCTCTGTCTATGGATGTGTCTCGCCGAGGTGCTCACCGGTTGTAGCCGGGTCTACGGATGTGCGCAGGGTGAAGCGGAGGATGCCATCCGTGCGATCGATCAGCTCACCCCCGCAAGCGAAGATCACGCGTTGCGAGGCCAGGTTGTCCACGTCACAGGTCAGAAGGGCGTGCTCCAAGCCCAACCGGGCAGCATGCGGAAGGGCCGCCATCAGCATCCGCTTAGCGCACCCCTGATTGCGGGCGGAAGGGCGGACATCAAACCCGATGTGCCCGCCTCGCCGCTGGAGGGCGGGGGTCAGTCGGTGGCGGATCGCCAGCCGGCCAAGGTAGCGATCCTGCGCGATCCACCAGAAGGTGCTCTCCGGCACCCAGCCCGGTGGTAACTGAACGCTGGAGTCCGCGGCCTGCCGAATCCGATGGACGTAGGCTCGGAACGCCGCCGGATCACTCAGCGCAACCGGGTTCAGATCCGGGTAGAGTCCTTCGGCCTGGTATTCGCGCAGTGCGGCAACGTAGGACAGTCGCACCTGCTCGGTCGCCGGCCGCAGCTGCCCCGCCGGGCCGTTTCCGATGCCTGGCGGAAGCCGGACCGCAGAAATCCCGCGCACTCCCGGCGCCGAGCTCCTGCGGCCCTGCTTGGGTGTCACTGCCCTGCCTCCTGCCAAGCGGTGCCGTAGATGGTCGTCACCGAGTAGCGCGGCTCCTCGCCCAGCACGGGGTTGACGGAGTGCGCGAACTGCGTTCCCAAGCGCAGCACCAGGATGGAGTTGTACTGCGGCGGGAGTATGGCGGCGCCGTCGTGGAGATGCCACTGGTAGAGGTCGATCGGTGAGTCGGCGGGGGTCTCGACCGGTTCCTTGCCCGCGACCAAGCCCACCGTGGTCTCTCCGCCCTGCCCGGGCTGCCAACCGACCGTCAGGTTGTATGCCACGGAGACGGCATGGTCCGGATCTGACATGTCATCATGCAGGCATATGCGGTCGCCTTGTGTGAGCCGGTAGGGTGTGGGGGGCCGAAGGAAGGCAACCTGCGTGCCGGTGACGCGGCCCAGCCAATGTACGAACCACTCGCTCTTGAAGACCTCGAGGGCCTGCAGGGCGAGCTTCCGCGGCTCCCAGCCTGGCCTACACACATAGTCGCCGAAGTACGCGTCTCCGACTGGGCGCCGAGCTCGACCCAGGCGGGTCATGCCGGCGTAGTCAACGTGCTCGTACTCCAGCCCGTCCCGGAGCTCCGTCAGCAAGTCGTCGGCCACGTCCAGGCGAAAGAAATCTGGTACCCGCAGGCAGGGAAGGCCCGGGAACGCGTCGTCGGGAATCTGGTCGGGACCGCTCCCCACAAGCGCAGGCTTGCGGGGAGCGGCACCTTCTGTGCTCAGTGCCATGAAATCAGCAGTGCGTCCGGACGTTACGGGCACGCCACTGAGGAGCGCGCCACTCCTTCTTGGTCTCCTGGGTCTGGACCTCCGGTTGCGTCTGCATTCCTGTCCCTTCCTTTCCATGTGGAAGAGTCGCCGGCATGTCCGGCGACCGTCTGTGGGGGTCTGCCAGGATGCTCAGGGGCTGACCAACGGCAGGTGCTTTTGCACCCGGCTGGCTGCCTCCTCCCACTCCTTGCCGATGTCGGAGATCCGCTCCATCTCCTCGGGCGAGCGGAAGTCCGGCGAGCAAAAGGTGTCATAGCACCGGTTGACCCAGTCTCTGATCTCCTCGACCGTCATGTCCTCGTTGCAGCAAACTGGCTGGTCGAGCCAGGTGGTCTTCTCGTACCAGTAGCGGTCCGGAATGACGATCCCGTAGCGCTGCGGGTTGGTGAAGACATCGGTGCCTGGCCGGGGCTCCATGACGTTGAAGGTGGCGACTGTCGGGTTGACCAGTCGGATGTAGTCCATGGTCGCGGCGAGTGTGTCCGGGGTGTCCCCGGGGGCTCCGACGATGAACGAGGCGTGGAGTTCCAGCCCGCTCGCCATGATGCGTTTGGCGGTCTTGTAGAGGCGCTCGGGAGACGTGCCCTTCTTGACCATGCGCAGGGTCTTGTTCTGCACCGACTCGAAACCCACGAAGACCCGATAGGCCCCGGCTTCGAGCATCGCTTCCATGACCTTGGGCCTCGCGTCCTGCGCCCGCATGTTGCTAGTCCAGGGGATCTCCAGCCCCCGGCGCTTGATCTCCTCACAGATCGCAACTGCCCGCTGTGGATCGCCAGAGAAGGTGTCGTCGCCGAAGAATATCGATGTGAAGCCCATGTCCATGACGGCTTCAATCTCGTCCACAACGTGCCCGGCCCCATTCCAGCGGGCCGTGCGTCCGGCAATGGTCGTTGAGCAGAAGGTACATCTGCTGGGGCAGCCACGCGCCGTCATGACCACAGTCTCGTAGTCGTACGCGAGATAGTTGGCCATGTTGAAGATGGAGCGGTCGGGCATGCCGTAGCGGTCGAGGTTCATCTCCGGCGGCGCCGGCGCGGTGGTGGCTGCCCCGCCGCCCTCGCGACGGACCAGCCCGGAGACCTTCTTCAGTGCAGTTACGCCTGCCCCGGATTCCAGGGCCTGTGCCAGCTCAACGATGCTGTCCTCGGCATCGAAGAGTAGGACGTAGTCGACGCTGGGATGCCGGGTCAGGCACTCCGAGGCTATGAAGGAAACGTGAGGACCGCCGAAGACCACAGGACAGTTCGAGCGCCACTTCTTTACCGCCCGCGAGATTTCCAGCGCGTGGTAATAGCTCTGCGCAACCGAGGTCACCCCCACGAGGTCCGGCCTGATGTCGTCCAGGCGGCTGCTGAGGGTTTCGACAGAGTTTCCCTCGAAGGGAAGGTCCAGATGGACGACGTCGTGTCCGGCCCTCTTCAGAGTCGCGGACATGTACCCGTACGCCAACGGCGGGTGGAGGAGAAGAGTACCCGGGTCATGGGTGTAGTGCGGGTTGACGAAGAGAACCCTCATTCAACTCCCCCCGTTTGCCACTCGCCGCTGCGGCATGCCGACGAAGACTCCAGGGGCACGGTCCGGGCGCTCACCAGGGATGAGCGCGCTAGCCGTTCCCAGGCCATGGTCGGAATCATCGAGAAAGCGTCGAGCCCCGCACCGCTCATCGTACTTTCCATTGTAATGGAAAGCCTTGCACCCGCCCATGCAGGAGGGCTTGGCCGAACACGATCCGCAAGGCCCGGAAGGCGGCTCAGCAGTATCGGAGTATCGCGCGACCAGCCGTTCCCATATCTGCTGAAACGGCTCTTCGCGAACGTTTCCGATGGATTCCTCGATGAAGTTGCAGCCGGAGACATTTCCGACCGGGTCGATGGACACCATACTCGTCCCGACATTGCACAGGTTCGCACCTATGAAGGCGGCGCGCTCCTCATTGTCATCGAGCCGGCTATCGAGGATCGTCAGCATGAACGGATCATGCGTATAAATGTCCAGCGTTCCACGATTCTCCAGCATGAGATCGTAGATTCGCCGGGAGACGTCCACATAACCAGGCCAGACTTCGCGATCGAAGATGCCCTTGATGTTGTATCGATTTTGCATGAAGCTCAATGCATCGACACCGAGTTCGTGGGCGAATTCTGCAATACGCTCCACCATGCCATAGTTGTGCGTATCTATGGTGGTCGAGAAGCCGACGGTCGGAACGCCAGCCTCTTTCAGAAGACGCAGTGCCCGTACCGCGACATCGAAGGCGCCGTCCTTGCCACGCACTTTGTCGTGCGCGCTCGGATCGATGCTGTCGATAGAGACCATAGTCCTGCTGATGCCGCATGCCTTAAGCCTCTGCGCATCCTCGACAGAGCGGACGTAGTATCCGTTGAGCATGAGCGTCTGATAGAAATCCAGATCGCGGAAGATGCTCGCAGCCTCATGGAAATCTCGACGGATCATGTTCTCGCCATGCGAGTACACGAGGCTGCTGCTTCCCGCCCCGTAAAGCTGATTCGCAAGGGACTGGATCTCTGCGAGCGTCATCTCGTTGCGATCTCTGCGGTACAGCGCATAACAGTGATCACACTTGAGGTTGCAGCGATAGGTGAGGCCCAACTGTACGAGCAGAGGAAGCGGGTGCTCGGGGAGCTGAAAGTCTTCGGGCTGGATGAGTGACGACACAGCCTCCATCCTCAGCCCTCGCTCACGGACGCATCGCGCAGGAGGCCCGCCTCGACAAAGTCGCTGACCAGAGAGCTGAGCCCCTCCCGGATCGCCTCCCGATCCCCCTCGAACGTTTCCGCCAGTTCGACGACCATATCCTCGACCACTCGCGGCGCGGCCGCGAACATGCGCACTATGGCGGCGGCGCTCTCATTCAGCTCGTACATCACCCCCTTTTTTCGGTCAAACAGCATAACGAGACCGTTGGTGGTTTCACGACACACTGCATGCGGGGCGAGCTCTAAGCGATCTGTTGCTACGTCGGCTGCCATTCACGGGCCCTTTCGTAGACCGTCAATGCAACACCGTGCCGGGATCACTCTGCAGGGGGAACCAGCTTCTTACACGGCTTACTATCCCCGGGGCAAGCAATTTCATCCCGACGGTGCTATGCGTGCATGATCTCGAAGTCTAGGCATGTGTCTTGAGCGTGTCAAGAGATTGCCATGGGACAAATGTGGCTGCCTAGAAGGCATGGACTAAATTGGTCGCAATCGACGGCATTTCTGCTGGTCAGACATAGTTCGCGGTCACGCGGCAGAGCTGGTCCATCAGATTGCCGCGCCGGCGGGGACCCTGAGGCGGCGTCAGCTTCGGGGCGGCGTCAGCCACAGGAGGCCGGGAGGGGCCTCACGGGCATGCCCCCTGACCGCGCTCCAGTCACTGCCGAGACCACACAGCCTGACCGGCCGCTGGCTCTCGACCGTCGACGACCCGTTCTTTGGGCTTGATTCGCTTTGACGGACACCCCTGATCAGGGGCTTCGGCCCCGGTAAGGATGATGTCCATCATGGAGAGCATGGGGAAGAAGAAGCCA
>NZ_JBHYGR010000152.1:0-21695 GCF_042738155.1 Kitasatospora sp. NPDC059088
AGTAAAGGCAAAAGCCCCAGGTCACGGCGAGTGAGTCCTGGGGCTTCTACAGAGCCGCCTGCGGGATTCGAACCCGCGACCTACGCATTACGAGTGCGTTGCTCTGGCCAACTGAGCTAAGGCGGCACCGCTGCCACGTGTGGTGGCAACGCGGGTCAGTCTACACAGGTTCGCAGGTGATCCGTAGCCGGGGCGGTGGGGCCGGGGTGGGGCCGGGGTGGGGGTGCGGCGAGGGGTGGACGGTTTTCGCTTCGGTCGATCGCCGGTACGACGTTACGATGAGCGCCCCCTGCCAGCCCCCCTCCCCACTCCCGGAGCCACCGTGTTCGGTGTCAACGACCTGGCGACGTACGTCCTCGGCGCCCTCGTCATCATTCTGCTGCCCGGCCCCAACTCGCTGTACGTGCTGTCGGTCGCCGCCCGCAAGGGCGTCCGGACCGGGTACCGGGCCGCGGCGGGGGTGTTCGTCGGCGACCTCACGTTGATCAGCCTGACCTCGTTGGGGGCGGCCTCGCTGTTGAAGGCCAATCCGGCGGTGTTCGCGGTGGTGAAGTTCGGCGGTGCCGCGTACCTGCTGTGGATCGGCTTCGGGATGCTGCGGGCGGCCCGCCAGCTGTGGCGCGAGCACCGGGCCGAGGCCGATCCGGCGGGCGGTGCGGAGGCGGTGGAGGAGGCGGGTGAGCGGCCGTTCCGGCGGGCGCTGGTGATCAGCCTGCTGAACCCGAAGGCGATCCTGTTCCTGCTGTCGTTCTTCACCCAGTTCGTCGACCCGTCCTACGGGCAGCCGGTGCTCTCCTTCGCGCTGCTGGGCGGGATCCTGCAGACCTTCAGCATGCTGTACCTCTCGCTGCTGATATTCGCGGGCACCACGCTCGCGACGGCCTTCCGTCGCCGCCGGCGCCTGTCCGCGACCCTGACCAGCGGTGTCGCCGTCCTGTTCGCGGGCTTCGCCGCGAAGCTGGCGGTCTCCTCCGCCTGAGCGGAGGCCCGGCCGGCGGCTCCCCGGGGCCACCCGGGGCCACCCGGGGCTACCGGTCGCAGCGCTTGCCCTGGTCCGGCGCCTCCCCGGTGAGCAGGAAGCGGTTGACCGCGCCGTCGACGCAGCTGCTGCGCCGCCCGTACGCGGTGTGGCCGTCGCCGTCGTAGGTGAGCAGGCGGCCGGATTCCAGCTGTCCGGCGAGGGAGCGGGCCCACGCGTAGGGGGTGGCCGGGTCGCGGGTGGTGCCGATGACGACGATCGGGGCGGCGCCGGCGGCCCGGATGGTGTGGGCCGCGCCGGTGGCCCGGACGGGCCAGTAGGCGCAGGTCAGGGCCATCCAGGCCATGTCGCGGCCGAAGTGCGGCGAGGCGCGTTCGAAGTCCGGCACCGCCCGCTGGACGTCCTCGGGCGAGCGGAACGGCGCGGGCAGGTCGAGGCAGTTGACCGCCGTGTTGGCGAACATCAGGTTGGGGTAGGAGCCGTCCGCCTCGCGCCCGTAGTAGGCGTCGGAGAGCTTGAGCAGCCCGGTGCCGTCGCCGGCCCTGGCGTCGGTGAGCGCGGTGCGCAGCTTGGGCCAGAGGAACTCGGCGTACATGGCCTGGACGACGCCGGTGGTGGCCTGGGCCTCGGTGAGCCGGCGCCCGTTGTCGGTGCTGGGCAGCGGGTGGGCGTGGACGGTCGCGAGCAGGGCGGTGAGCTGGTCGCCGACCTGCTGTCCGGTGCGGCCGAGCGGGCAGTCCTCGCGCTTGGCGCAGTCCTCGGCGAAGGCGGTCCAGGCGGTCTCGAAGCCGCCGGCCTGGGTGCGGTTGCCGGTGACGGAGTCGAGCGCCGGGTCCATGGCGCCGTCCAGCACCACCCGCCCGACCCGGGTCGGGAACAGGCCCGCGTAGGTGGCGCCGAGGAAGGTGCCGTACGACTTTCCGACGAAGTTGAGCCGCTCGTCGCCGAGCAGGGCGCGCAGCACGTCCATGTCGCGGGCGGACTCGACGGTGCTGAGGTGGCCGAGCGCGGTCCCGGCCTGCCTGCGGCAGCCCTCGGCGAACTCCTTGTCGACGGCGACCAGCGCGTCGACCGCCCCCTGGTCGCCGGGAGCCAGATCGGCGGCGGTGAAGGCGTCCATCCGCTCGCCGTTCAGGCAGCTGACCGGGTTGCTGCGGCCGACCCCCCGCGGGTCGAGGCCGACCAGGTCGTACCGGGCGCGCACCGTGCGGTCGTACGTCCCGGCGACGGCCTCCAGGTACTCGACCGCCGAGCCGCCGGGGCCGCCCGGGTTGAGCAGCAGCGAGCCCGCCCGGGGGGTGTCGCCGACGGCGCCGGCGCCGCCGGGGTCGTCGGGCAGGGCGGCGGCGCGGGCGGCCGCGAGGGTGAGCTCACCGTCACCGGGGTGGTCGTAGTCCATCGGGACCCGGAAGGTGGCGCACTCGAAACCGCCGTCGCACGACTGCCAGGCCGGGTGCTGGGCGTAGTACGGCGCGAGCGCGGCGGGGACGGCGGCGGGCAGCGGCTCCAAGGGGGTGGCTCCGACGCCGGCACCGTCACCGTCACCACCACCGGGCCGCGCACCCGCACCCGCGTCCGAGCCCGCGCCCGTACCCGCGTCCGCCCCCGCAGCCGTCGAGTCGGAGGAGGCCTGTCCGGGCACACCGGAGGCGCCGGACCCACCCGCCGGCCCCGAGGAACCCCGGCCGCACCCGCCCGCCGAGGCCGCCAGCAGCCCGACCGCGAGCACCACCGCAACCGCCCGCAACCGCGCGGAGCCCCTCATCCGTCTCCTCCCAACCCACCAGTCCGAGAAACGCACGGGAACGAAGGAACACCGCTGCCCGGTACCCACCCCGGGCACCGGGCAGCGTAACGCCGGCTCGGCCGGCGCTCACGACGCCTCCACCAGCGTCGCTCAGGAAGCCTTGGCCAGCGCCTCGGCCAGGAACTGTGCCGCCTGACGGACCAGTCGCAGCCGCTCCCGGTCCGCCGAGTAGTCCTGCACGTTGTCCGAGATCCGCACCTCGGCCTTGGCCGCCGGGCCCGGAGCGGCCTTGAGCGAGGCCTGCAGCTTGCGGGCCGCGTCGAGCCCGGCGGCGTCGCCCTTGGCGGCGGCGAGCAGCAGCTTGGCCGAGCTGCCCGCCGGGGCCTCGGCGCCGGTCTGGGTGAGCGCGGCGGTGTCGTAGCGGCCGGAGACGGCGGCGGCGGCGCCGTACAGGTCCGGGCGGGAGAGCCCGGCCGCGGCGGCGCACGGCGCGCCGCCGTCGACCCCGAGGGTGCCCCAGGAGGCCGGGCCGGGCTGGAGGGTGCGGAAGGAGGCGGCGATGGTGGTGCGCAGGGCCGCGTCGTCGGCGACGGCGGCCGGGGCGGCGGCGACCAGTTCGCAGGGGTGCGCGGTGCCGTTCGGCGCCTCGGGGGCGACCAGGATGAACGGACGGGCGCGGCCGGCTTGCAGGGCGGCGCCGACGCCCTCGAAGACGTCCGGGACCTCGGCGTCGGCGGTCTTGCCCGGGGTGGCGGCGTGCATCACGACGACCGGGAAGCGCGCGTTGGGCTCCTTGGCGTACTGCGCGGGCAGCCAGACCCGGACGTTGCGCGGCTTCCCGTCGGGGCCGAGCACGGCGGACTGCAGCAGTTCGCCGCCGCCCGGGTGCCCCACGCTGTCGAAGCGGCTGACCACGGCGGGGGCGGCCGCCGACGCCGAGGCACCCGCCGCACCCGCCCCCGACGCACCTGCCGCACCTGCCGCACCTGCGGCCGGCTCGGTGGCGACGGGCGGCGCCGCCTGCTGCCGGCCCGCCGTCCCCGGCGCGGAGCCCGACCAGGCCCCGGCCGCGGCCGCGTCGACAGCCGATTCGGTCCGGTCCGTCGAGGACGGGCCGTGCCCGAGACCACCGAACGCCCCGAGCGCGGTGAGCAGCGTCAACGCGGTGACGCACACCCCGCAGACCATCGCCCCTCCCGCCCGGACCAGCATCGGCCACCGGTCGCCCGCCAGTTCGTAGGTCGCGGCGGACTGCAGGTCGCGCCAGCGCTGGAGCGCACCACGCGCCAGCCAGAGTCCGCCGATGGCGGCAGCCAGCAGGGGAATGACGAGGAGCGGACGAACCACGGAACGCACCACCTCGGGACGAGGGCCGGCGCCGGACCGGACCCGGTGCCGTGCGGGGGGCGACCGCTCCGGCGGCGGGCCCTCCCGACGGGGAGGACCGGGGTACGGCCGGGGCACAGTCGGCCCCCAGCGTGCACAACGGGCACGCCGTCACACGCGGGTGTGCCCGGCGAGTATCGCCCGTTCACTCGAAGGTGGGACGCCGGACCGACCCCCGGCACCTCCGGGCGGCGTACGGCCCCTGCCCCACCGCCGTCCGCACGGCCGCAGAGCCACACCAGCTGACGACCTGACGAGCCGACAACCCGACAGCCGCTCAACCGCCCAACCGCCCCCGACCGGGACGCCCCTCAGCCCGCCCGCAGCGCCATCGTCATCGCCTCGACCGCGAGCAGCGGGTCCACGTTGCGGTCCAGCGCCACCCGGCAGGCGAGCACCGCCTCGATCCGGCGCAGGGTGTTCTCGGCCGTCCCGTCCCGGGCGACCCGGTCGAGCGCCTGCCGCTGGTCCTCGTTGGCGAGCACACCGGTGGAGCCGAGCTGGATCGCCAGCACGTCCCGGTAGAACCCGAGCAGGTCGAGCAGCGCGACCCCGAGCGTCTCCCGGCGGGTGCGGGTGGCCCGGCTCTTCTGCCGCTTCTCCAGCTCCTTGACGGCCCCGGCCATGCCGCGCGGCGCCTTGCTGCCCTCGGCGGCGCCGTAGGCGGCCTTGAGGTCGTCGGTCTCCTTGGTGTCCTGGGTCTCGGCGAGGGCCTCGGCGTCCGCCTTGGCGGTGTCGACCAGGCGCTGGGCGGCGGTCAGGCAGCCGCCGATGTCGGCGACCTCCAGCGGGATCCGCAGCACCTCGGCCCGGCGGGTGCGGGCCTGCTCGTCCACGGCGAGGCGGCGGGTGCGTTCGATGTCGCCCTGGCCGGCGAGCGCGGCGAGCCTGGCGGTCTCCGGGTCGACGCCGTCACGGCCGACCAGCATGTCGGCGACCGCCTCGGCGGCGGGCGTGCGCAGCACCAGCAGGCGGCAGCGCGAGCGGATGGTCGGCAGCACGTCCTGGACGGAGGGGGCGCACAGCAGCCAGACGGTGCGCGGGGAGGGCTCCTCCACGCCCTTGAGCAGCGCGTTGGCGGCGGCCTCGGTGAGCCGGTGGGCGGCGTCCACCAGGATCACCGACCAGCGGCCGCCGGTCGGGTAGCTGGAGGCGCGCAGGACCAGGTCGCGCATGTCGCCGACGCCGATAGACAGGCCGTCCGTCCGCACGTACTTGACGTCGGCGTGGCTGCCGGCCAGCACGGTGTGGCAGCCGTCGCAGAACCCGCAGCCGGGCGTGCCGCCCAGCGCGAGGTCGGGGCTGGTGCACTGGAGGGCGGCGGCGAAGGCGCGCGCGGCGGTGACCTGCCCGGCGCCGGGCGGGCCGGTGAACAGCCAGGCGTGCGTCATCAGGGAGGCGTTCCCGCCCTGGTCGGCGGCGGCGCCGCGACCGGCCTCGACCGTCGCCCCGGCCGCCCGGGCCGCGGCGGTCAGCTGTTCGACCACCCGATCCTGGCCCACCAGGTCGTCCCAGACGGCCACTGCTGCTCCCAAGCTCCGTACGGCAGCGCGCCAGGCGCCGATTCCCCGCCGTCGAGCATACGTCTCCGCTCCGACAGCCACTGCTCCGTCCGAGGCGCACCGGGCCGCGAACGACGGCCGAACCGCCGCCGCCCCGCCCCGCACCCCCGCCGAGCCCACGGCCGAACTCACAGCCGAACTCACGGCCGAACCCACGGCCGACAGCCGCGCGCCCCGGGTACGACGACGGGCGGTGCCACCCCGGGGCTCCCCCGGTGCGACACCGCCCGTCCTCCAACCGGCCGTCGGACCTCCCGGCCAGCGCTGCTCAGCTGCGTCGGCCCCAGCGGCGGCTCTTGCCCTTGTCCTTGCCCTTGCCGCCGTCCTCGCCGCGGTCGTCCCCGCCACCGCGGCCGGGGTCGGCCCGGTCTCCGCCGTGCTCCCAGTGCGCCCACTCGTCCCGCGAGCCGAGCAGCGTGTCGGTGAGGCTCGGCAGGTCGTCCATCGGCGTCTCCTCGGCCCAGTCCGGCCTCGGCCGCTCGGCGGTGGACTGCGACTCGCCGGACTGTGACTCGCCGGCCTGCGGAACCACCGGCAGCTCACGGGTACTGTCCACCGGCTCGCCGGGACGCCCCGGACCGACCCGCGGCAGCACCGCCGTCTCGTCCACGGCGGGAACCCTCGGCAGCACGGCCGTCTCGTCCACCGCAGGCACCTTCGGCAGCACCGCGGTCTCGTCGACGGCCGGCACCTTCGGCAGCCGGGTGGTCGCCTCAACAGCCTCAGCCGCCCTCGCGGCCTTAGCGGCCTCAACAGCCTCAGCCGCCCGGACGGCCGCCTGCCGGTCCTGCGGCGTCAGCTCCCGCGTCGCCTCGTCGCCGAGGCCGCCCGCCGCGTCCCGAGAAGTGTCCCGAGGCGCGTCCCGAGGCTCGTCCCGAGGCGTGTCCCGAACCGCCCGGAGCTCCGCCGTCGCCGCCGCACCGGCCCGGTCCGCAGCCGTCTGCGCCGCAGCAGCCGCAGCCGCGAGCGCGGCGGCCTGCGCCAGCCGGGCCTCCTCGGCCCGCTGCAGCGCCTCCTCCGCCCGGCGCCGCTGCTCCTCGCGCGCCAGCTCCCGCTGCCGCTGGAGCTCGGCCTGGGCGGCCGCCTCGTCGGCGATCCGCTTCCGTTCGGCGGCCTCCGCCGCCAGCCGGACCTCTTCCTCCGCCCGACGGCGAGCCTCTTCCTCGGCCCGGCGACGGGCTTCCTGCTCGGCCCGGCGGCGGGCCTCCTCCTCGGCCTTGCGCCGCGCCTCGGCGGCGACCCGCTCGGCCTCCTCCTTGGCGAGCCGCTCCTGCTCGGCCTGCTCGGCCCGCAGCTGCGCCAGCACCTCCTGGCGCTTGCGCTCGGCGGCCTCCTCCTCGGCCTTCCTGCGGGCCTCCTCGGCGGCGCGCCGCTCGGCCTCCTCCTTGGCCAGCCGCTCCTGCTCGGCGCGGGCGGCCTTCTCCTGCTCGGAGAGCGGCAGCTCGCGGTCGAGCCGGTGGCGGATGGCGGTGGTGACGAAGCCGGGGGCCTGGCTGCCGTCCACCACCAGGTAGCGCGCCGGGTCGGCGGCCGCGAGGGCGAGGAAGCCGGCCCGGACCCGCTGGTGGAACTCGGTGGGCTCGGACTCCAGCCGGTCGAGCGCCTCGGTGAAGCGCTGCCGGGCCCGGGTCGGGTCGACGTCCAGCACCACGGTGAGGTCGGGCAGCAGTCCGCCGGTCGCCCAGCGGGAGATCCGGGCGACCTCGGTGGCGGCCAGGTCGCGCCCGGCGCCCTGGTAGGCGATGGAGGAGTCCATGTACCGGTCGGTGATCACCACGGCGCCGCGGGCGAGGGCCGGCCGGATGACGTTCTCGACGTGCTCCGCGCGGTCGGCCGCGTAGATCAGCGCCTCGGCGCGGTGCGACAGGCCGGTGTTGCCGACGTCCAGGACGAGGCCGCGCAGCCGCTGGCCGACCGGGCTGCCGCCGGGCTCCCGGGTGAGCACGACCTCGTGCCCCTTGCCGCGGATCCACTCGGCGAGTGCCTGGGCCTGGGTGGACTTGCCGGCGCCGTCGCCGCCCTCCAGGGCGATGAAGAAGCCGGTGCCGGCGCCCCGGTGCGGCACCGGGCCGCTGCCGCCGCGGACGGCGTCGACCAGGTCCCGGCCGAACGGCACGGTGCCGCGCCGGTCGTCGGTGCGCAGCAGCACGACGGCGGCGAGGACGAGGGTGAGCAGCCCCGCGGTGGCGACGGCGAGGGCGCCGCCGCCGTGGATGAAGGTGAACGAGCCGGGCTCGACGGTGCCGTACTCGACGTCCCCGTACCCGGCGGCGATCAGTGGGACGACGACCAGCACGGCGGCGACCACGGCCCGCAGCACCGCGTACAGGTGCTCGGTGACCTTGGACAGCCGGGCCTCCTCGACCTCCTGGGCGAGCAGGCCCCGCCCGGCGGAGACGACGATCCCGGCGGCCAGTCCGGCCAGCACGGTGAGCAGCAGGACCAGCACGAAGTCCAGCACCAGCCCGGCCAGGATCAGCGCGACGCCCTCGGCGAGCAGCGCCAGCGCGAGCAGCCGGCGGCGGGAGAGCGAGGGCAGGGTGGCGCGGGTGAGCCGGGCGCCCAGCGCCGGGGCACTGGCCGCGGCGAGCACGACCAGGCCGTAGCCGATCGGTCCGGCCCGGTGCTCGGCGGCGGTGAGCAGCGCCAGGGCGGCGACGCCCGCCATCGAGGCGTAGCCGGCCGCGACGGCGAAGGTGAAGTACGGGGCGCTGCCGGTGCGGCCCTTGCCCAGGGCGGGGCCGGGGGTCGCGTCGGTCGGGGCGCGCAGGCCGGTCAGCGGCGAGTGCGGGGCGACGGCCACGGGGCCGCCGGGCAGCTGCTGGAGGTGGCCGCGGACGGCCGCGGCGGTGAACAGGCCGGCCGCGCCGAGCGCCGCGAAGGTCAGCTGGTGGGCGCGCAGCCAGTCCGAGCCGAGCGCCGCACCGACGTTGTTGACCAGGGTGAACGCGACCAGGCCGAGGGCGCCGAGCGGCACGGTGACCCAGCCGGTGAACCGGTCGATGCTCCGGACGGTGTCCAGGTTGGCGGCGGCCGGCCGCCGCTCGGCGGCCGGGGCGTACGGGTTGGCCGGCGGCAGCAGGCCGGGGACGGCGACGGCCCTGGCGATCCCCCGGACCCGCTCGGCCGCACCGGTGAGGAACACGGTGGCGAGCAGCACGTAGCCGGCCCCGCCGGAGGGCCGGGGGCCGGAGCCCAGCCAGACCGTCCACCAGGGCGCGAGCCCGATCAGCAGGGCGCTCAGCGCGTCGGCGCCGACCAGCGTCCAGCGCCGGTCGAGCTTGCCGGCGACCAGCTGGTGCACCGGCTCCAGCAGCGCCACGCCGACCAGCCCGGTGGCCGCCACCCGGGCGGCGAGGACGGCCGCCACGGCGAAGGCGAGGCTGCGCGGCAGGTCGCCGAACTGCCCGCCCTGGGCGACGGCGATCACGGTGAGCGCGAGCAGCACCAGCAGCCCGAGCCGGTCGGCGGTGCCGCCGATCAGCTGGGTGGTCCACAGGCGCCGGTAGGGCCTGGTCCGCAGCAGCGCCCGGGCCCGGTCCACCGGGGTGCCGGCGGGCGCGACCTCGGGCAGGTCGGGCCCGGTGGCTCCGGCGGCCGGGGCGGCGCTGGGGGTGGGCTGCTCCTCGCTCGTCATACGGTCAGCGTAGCGGGCTGGGCTTTGCCGGATTGAGACGAAGGGGGTTCCGGTTCGCCCTCATCACCGGCCTGTGACGATCCCTGCACAGAGCTCGGGCCCGTCCCCGCACAGAGCTCGGGCCCGTCCCCGCACAGAGCTCGGGCCCGCGCCCCCTGGTGGGGGACGCGGGCCCGGTGCCGCCGTCGAGCTGCCGCCCGACGGATCAGCCCCGACGGATCAGCCCCGTCGGATCAGCCCTCGTCGGTGGTGGCGGTGGTCTTGGCGGCCGCGGTCTTCTTCGCGGCCGTCTTCTTCGCCGCCGCCGTCTTGGTGGTGGTCGTCTTCTTCGCCGCCGTCTTCTTGGCGGCGGTCTTGGTCGCCGTCGCCTTGGCGGTGGTCGTCTTCTTGGCCGCGGCCTTCTTCGCCGGGGCCTTCTTCGCCACCTTCTTCACCGGCCCGCGCGCCCGCTTCTCGGCGAGCAGCTCGTAGCCGCGCTCCGGCGTGATGGTCTCGACCTCGTCGTCCTTGCGCAGCGTGGCGTTGGTCTCGCCGTCGGTCACGTACGGGCCGAAGCGGCCGTCCTTGACCACCACCGGGCGCTCGGAGACCGGGTCGGTGCCCAGCTCCTTGAGCGGCGGGGCGGCCGCGGCGCGACCGCGCTGCTTGGGCTGGGCGTAGATCGCCAGCGCCTCGTCGAGGGTGATGGTGAAGAGCTGGTCCTCGCTGGTGAGCGAGCGCGAGTCGGTGCCGCGCTTGAGGTACGGGCCGTAGCGGCCGTTCTGCGCGGTGATCTCGGCGCCCTCGGCGTCGGTGCCGACCACGCGCGGCAGCGAGAGCAGCCGCAGCGCGTCCTCCAGGGTGACGGTGTCCAGCGCCATCGTCTTGAACAGCGAGGCGGTCCGCGGCTTGACGGCGTTCTTGCCGGTCTTGGGCGTGCCCTCGGGCAGGATCTCGGTCACGTACGGGCCGTAGCGGCCGTCCTTGGCGACCAGCATGTTGCCGCTGACCGGGTCCGGGCCGAGCTCGAAGTCGCCGCTGGGCTTGGCCAGCAGCTCCTCGGCCAGCTCGACGGTCAGCTCGTCCGGCGGCAGCTCGTCCGGGATGTCGGCGCGCTGGCCGGGCTCGCCCTCGACGGCGGAGGCGCGCTCGACGTACGGGCCGTAGCGGCCGACCCGCAGGGTGATGTCGTCGCTGATCCGGAACGAGCTGATCTCCCGGGCGTCGATCGCGCCGAGGTCGGTGACCAGTTCCTTCAGGCCGCCCAGGTGGTCGCCGTCGCCGTTGCCGGCCTCGGCGGCACCGCCGGCCGCGCCCTCGCCCTCACCGAAGTAGAAGCGCTTGAGCCACGGCACGGACTTCGCCTCACCGGCGGCGATCCGGTCGAGGTCGTCCTCCATCCTCGCGGTGAAGTCGTAGTCGACCAGCCGGCCGAAGTGCTTCTCCAGCAGGTTGACCACGGCGAAGGAGAGGAAGGACGGGACGAGCGCCGTGCCCTTCTTGAACACGTACCGGCGCTGGATGATCGTGTCGATGATCGACGCGTAGGTGGAGGGGCGGCCGATCTCGCGGTCCTCCAGCTCCTTGACCAGCGAGGCCTCGGTGTAGCGGGCCGGCGGCTTGGTGGCGTGGCCCTCCGGGGTGATCCGCTCGGCGGCCAGCGGGTCGCCCTGGGCGACCTGCGGCAGCCGGCGCTCGCGGTCGTCGAGCTCGGCGTTCGGGTCGTCGGCGCCCTCGACGTAGGCCTTGAGGAAGCCGTGGAAGGTGATGATCTTGCCGGAGGCGGAGAACTCGACGTCCCGCCCGTCGGCGGAGGCGCCACCGACCCGGACGGTGACGGACTGGCCGACCGCGTCCTTCATCTGGGAGGCGACGGTGCGCATCCAGATCAGCTCGTACAGCCGGAAGTCGTCGCCGCTCAGACCGGTCTCGGCGGGGGTGCGGAAGCGGTCGCCGGAGGGGCGGACGGCCTCGTGCGCCTCCTGGGCGTTCTTGACCTTGCTGGCGTAGGTGCGCGGGGCGTCCGGCAGGTAGTCGGCGCCGTACAGCTGGGTGACCTGCGCGCGGGCGGCGGTGACGGCCGTCTCCGACAGCGTGGTCGAGTCGGTACGCATGTAGGTGATGAAGCCGTTCTCGTACAGCTTCTGGGCCACCTGCATGGTCCGCTTGGCACCGAAGCCCAGCTTGCGGCTGGCCTCCTGCTGGAGCGTGGTGGTGCGGAACGGCGCGTACGGCGAGCGGCGGTACGGCTTGGACTCGACGCTGCGGACGCTGAACGCGGTCTGCTCCAGGGCGGCAGCCAGCTGACGCGCGGCCTGCTCGTCCAGGTGCAGGGTGTTGGTGCTGCCGGCCTTGAGCCGGCCGTCCGAACCGAAGTCGCGGCCGCTGGCGATCCGCTTGCCGTCGACCGAGGCCAGCCGGGCGCCGAAGGTCTCCGGGTTGGCGGCGTCGGCCGGGGTGCGGCCGGTGCCGAAGGTGCCGACCAGGTCCCAGTACGAGGCGGTGTGGAAGGCCATCCGCTCACGCTCGCGCTCGACCACCAGACGGGTCGCCACGGACTGCACCCGGCCCGCCGACAGCTTCGGCATGACCTTCTTCCACAGCACCGGCGAGACCTCGAAGCCGTAGAGGCGGTCGAGGATGCGGCGGGTCTCCTGGGCGTCGACCAGGCGCTGGTTCAGCTCGCGCGGGTTGGCCACGGCCTCCTGGATCGCCGTCTTGGTGATCTCGTGGAACACCATCCGGTGCACCGGCACCTTGGGCTTGAGGACCTGCTGGAGGTGCCACGCGATGGCCTCGCCCTCGCGGTCCTCATCGGTGGCCAGGAAGAGTTCGTCGGACTCCGCCAGGAGCGACTTCAACTTGCTGACCTGGGACTTCTTGTCCGCGTTGACCACGTAGATCGGAGCGAAGTCGTGATCGACGTCCACTCCGAGGCGGCGCACCTCGCCGGTGTACTTGTCCGGCACCTCGGCCGCGGTGCTGGGCAGGTCGCGGATGTGCCCGACGCTCGCCTCGACGATGTAGCCGGGGCCCAGGTAGCCCTTGATCGTCTTCGCCTTGGCCGGCGACTCGACAATGACGAGTCGCTGTCCGTGCGCGGTCTCGCTGCTCGGGGACACCTTCGCTCTTCTCTCCCGGTCCTTATGTGGCTGGTCGGCGCTGGCAGCACGGGCTGCGCTCCGCCCGACCCCTCCACCGTCCCGGGGTCGCCACTGCACGACACCCCACCAGCGGAGTGTGACCGTACCCCGGCCACCCTTGTCAAACGGACGGATCCCGCTGTTTCGCTTGCCGCGCTCACCGACGCCACTCGAACGGTAACCCGATGACGGAGGTTCGCGCCCCGTGGAGGGGGGCTTCGGCAGGTTCCGGAGGATGGAATGACGGATTTCAAGATCTGTCAACGGAAAATCGGCGCGCATGCGGTATGGCGCTCTCCGGATCGCGCCGGACCCGGCTGCCGGACGACAGCCGACGGACCGCCGGATCCGGCCGACGGACCCTGACACCGGGTCCGGCCGACCGACCGAGGGGCTGCTCGCCCCCTCAGCGGCCGATCGCCGCCAGCAGCCCGGCTCCCGCCCCCAGGCACGCCACCCCCAGGGCGCACCAGAGCAGGTCGACGACCGCCGCCCGGCCGATCTCCCCGGCCGCCAGCACCGCCCGGCGGGGGCGGTCCGGGTCGTAGCAGATCCGCACCGGGGCTCCGGGCGCGAACCGCTCCGGACGGCGCAGCGGGGTGTGCCCGCGCGGCCGGGTGAGCACGAGTTCCGCGATCCGGCCGGAACCGGAGCCGGAGCCCGGCCCGGCCCCGCCGACCGTCGGCGGCACGGAGAAGGAGAGCAGCGGCGCGCTGTCCAGCTGGCCGTGCACGTCCCTCTCGGCGACGACCGTCGCCACCACCGGAACCCCCGAGCGGCGCACCCGGTGGCGAAGGCGCACTTCGGCGGCGCACCAGAGCAGCAGCGCGCCACCGAAGAGGGCGAGCACCAGCCCGCCGACGGTCGCCGTCGTCGTGTCCACCCCTGGCCCCCGGCTCCCCAACTCTGTCCACAGCCTGTGGACAGAGCCTCACAGCACCCGACCAACGGCGGGCAGCCGGACGGGGACCACCGGACGAACCAGGGGGTACGGGAGGGTGAACCGGAAGGTGCCGGGGCGGCGTTCTACCGAACGGGGCCGAAGTACGGCACGGCACGGCACGGCACCACGCCACACGGCACGGCCCCGCACGGCACCGCACCGCACCGGACCTCACCGCACCGGGTCGATGAACCCCTGCTCGGTCAGCAGCCGGAGCGACTCCGGCACCCGGTCCCGCAGCACCACCCGGTCCTCGCCCAGCAGGTGCGCGATGGCGTCCACGATCTCGCCCGCCGAGAGCGTGCCGTCGCACACCCCGACGAACCCGGCGCCGACCGTGTCCACCTTGGTGGCCCGCCGCATGCCCCGGTTGTGTCGCAGCACCACGTGCTCCGGGTCCTCCGCCCCCGGCGCACCGACCTGCTCCTGGACCACCTCGTCGGCCAGCACGTAGCGGGCCGCGAGCAGGCCCGCGTCGTCGTGCGAGCGCAGGAAGTCCTGCCGGTCGAACCACGCGTCGATGTGCGGACCGAGTGGCTGCTCCACCGGGTGCGGCCACTCCTCCACCCGCACGGTCGGACGCTCGGCGCCGCCCGCCCGCAGGGTGATCCAGCCCATCCCGATGCCCTCGACCCGGCCCGCCTCGAAGGCGTCCAGCCACTCGCCGTACCGGGCCTGGTAGTCGCCGCCCGGGCCGCGGTGGTCACCGCCGTCGCGCAGCCACAACTCGGCGTACTGGGCCACGTCCTGGACCTCGCGCTGGACCACCCAGGCGTCCAGTCCGGTGCCCGCCACCCAGCCGGCCAGCCGCTCCTGCCAGTCCTCGCCCCTGACGTGCTGCCAGTTGGCGAGCAACTGGCAGTAGCCACCCGCCTCCAGGTGCTCGGCGGCCGACCGCACCAGGCTGCGGCACAGGTCGTCCCCGGCCATGCCGCCGTCACGGTAGGTGAACCGGCCGCCGGGCGAGATCACGAACGGCGGGTTGGAGACGATCAGGTCGAACTTCCGCTCCCCGACCGGCTCGAAGAGACTGCCGGTGAACACCTCGGTGTCGTCGAACCCGGACAGCGCCAGGGTCAGTTCGGTGAACCGCAGGGCACGCGGGTTGAGGTCGGTGGCGGTGACGCTCCCGGCGTGCCGGGCCGCGTGCAGCGCCTGTACGCCAGAGCCCGAACCGAGGTCCAGCGCCGCCCGGACGGGACGGCGCACGGTGATGTTGGCCAGCGTGGTGGACGCCCCGCCGACCCCCAGCACCAGGTCCTTGCGGGCCACCCCGTGCGCGGTCTCACCGGAGCCGATCCCGCCCGCGCCACCGACCGCGCACCCCAGGTCGGACACCACCCAGGCGTCCGAACTGGGCATCCCGGAAACCTCGTTGGCGTACGGCCGGACGTCCACGGTGGCGCGCACCAGGTCCCCGTCCGGGCGCAGCCAGCCGTCCGCCAGGCAGTCCTCCACCGGCAGCGCGGCGGCGGCCGCCCGGTACGGCACCGGCTGCTGCAGCAGGAAGAGCCGCACCAGGGTCTCCAGCGGGCTGCCGCCCCGCGTCGCGCGCAGCGCCGGGACGGCCTCACTGCGGGCCAACGCCGCGTAGCCGGTGGGCCCCAGGAGGTCCAGGCACCCATCGGCGGTGAACGAGGCGGCCAGCAGCGCCTCGCGCAGCTTGGCCAGGCGGGTCGGGTCGAGAACGGGGCTACTGATCACCCCGCCATTGTCCCCCGCCTCACCCCGCCCCTGCCCCACCGGCCCGCCGACCCCACCGGGAGCGCAGGCCCGGCCCCACGCCCCCGCCGACGGCCGGAGCGCCCCACCGGGCGCACCGGGACGTCGGGACGTCGGGCAGGGCCTCCGGAAGCCGGGACGCCGGACGGGACCTCGGCTCAGCTCGCGCTGGGTGCCGGCGCCGCCGGGGCCGAGGACGAAGCCGGGGCCGCCGGGGTGGTGGCGCCCGCCGAGGGGGCGGCCGCCGGGCTCGCGCTGTCCGTCCCGCCCGGCGCGGGGCTGCCGCTGGGGGCACCCGCCGAGGAGGTGGCACCGGCGCTCGGGCTGCCGCCCGCACCGGGGGTGGCCGTGGAGCCACCGGCACTGCCGCTCGCCCCGGCACCCGGGGTGGCCTGGGAGGGCTTGCACCCCTCCTGCTTGGCCATCGCCCTGCCGAGGTCGCCGCTGCCCAGCTTGCTCTGCGCCTGGGTGGACAGCGAGGACAGCCGACGCAACTGGTCGCCGACGCTGTTCAGCCCGTCCGCGAACTTCGCCTGGTCGTCGATGGCCAGGGCGTCCAGCTTCTTCTGGACGTCCAGGTAGCCGTCGGCCGCCTTCTTCAACTCGTCGACGGTGTCCTTCTGCAGCGCGGCACCGTTGTCCACCTTGGGCGCACCGGCCGCGTCGATCGCGGCCGCGATGTCCTGGTTGGTCTTGCCCAGTCGCCCGATGTCCGCCGACAGCCGCTTCCGCAGGTCGGTCGGGGACTCACCGGTCTTCACCTGGGCGGTGTCGGCGAGCGCGACCTGCGCCTGGGCGATCGGGTCCTTGGCCGCGCCGCAGACGTTCGACGCCCAGGAGTCCAGCTGCTTGCTGTTGTCGTCGCCGCCGCAGCCGACGGCGCCGAACGCGAGCAGCACGCCGAGGGCGGGTACGGCCAGCAGTCGCTTGTTCACCGGGAGGAGCCTTTCGGTTTCGGTCGTCTTCGGTCGTCGAACCTACACGGCCGTCACCGCCCGTCCGGTTCCCGGCTGCCCGGCTCCCGCCCCTCCCGGCCCCGAACTCCCGCCCCACGCACGGTGCCCGGCCCCCGCCCGACGCCCACGACTCCTCCCCGACGCTCAGGCCCGCTCGACCCGGATCGGATCACCCGGCCGCACGGTGCTCAGCACCCGGGCATCGCCGTCCAGCAGGCCGAGGACGTTGCAGGGACCGGCCAGTCGGCACTCGCCGTCGTGCGAGATCGGGGTCGGTCCGTACGGCAGCGCGAGGCTGTCGCCGTCGGTCCAGTACGCGACCGTGCCCGGCTCGACCACCTGCCGGGCACCGTCCTCGCGCGGCACGCTCACGGGCGTGCCGAAGTAGACCTCCTCGCCCCAGGTGGAGGCCGTGGAACTGATCGGCAGCTCGGCCCAGAGCGCTTCGGTGGTGGGGGTGGCCGCCAGCGTGGCGGTGGCCTGCCCGGCCGGCCACAGGATGCGGATCCGCATGTGCTTCCTCTTCCGCGACGAGGTCCGGTCGATGACCGGACCCGGTCGTGCCGGAAGCAGCGAACCGCCGGGCCGCACACCTTGTCAACGGGCGTCCGGAACGTGGGCGTCCGGAGTACGAGCGTCCGGAACGTGGGCGCCCGCAGGCACAGCCGGGTGACGTCAGACCGCGACGGAGGGCACCGAAACCGGCCAGCTCATCCGGATCACGCCGCCGTCGGCGCCGTTGGTGACCTCCAGGTCCTCGACCAGGCCGGTGATCACGGCGAGTCCCAGGGTGTCCTCGTCCGGGTCGCCGCCCTCGGCGGCACCGGCGGCCGGGACCGCGGCGGGGCCCGCCTCGTCCTCGACCTCGATGAGGAAACGCTTCTCCTGGTCGGTCAAAGCGACCCGCACCGTGCCGCCGATCCCACCACGCTGGTGCAGACCGACCGCACGGGAGCACGCCTCACCGACCGCGAGCCGTACCTCGTCGAGCACCGACTCGTCGACCCCGGCCCGTCTGGCGACGGCCGCGGCGACCAGCCTGGCCGTCCGCACGTGCTCGGGAAGCGCGCTGAATCGAAGTTCGACGGTTGCCATCTCTCCCCCTCGGGGTACTCCGACCGGGGCCGACAGCGCGGCCCCGCGGACCGGCTGGACCGGCCCTGAGACGCCCGGGGAACGGGGGCCGCACAGGCCCCCGCGCCCCGAACGCGTGGAACGGGCGGGCCGACCGCGGGGGCCGGCCCGGACGCGTCAGTCGGTCGCGGCGACCGCGTCGTCCACCGAAGTGTGGATCGGGAAGACCTTCGTCAGACCGGTGATCCGGAAGATCTTGAGAATGCGCTCCTGGTTGCACACCAGGCGCAGCGAGCCCTCGTGGGCACGCACCCGCTTCAGACCGCCCACGAGCACGCCGAGGCCGGTCGAGTCGAGGAAGTCGACGCCCTCCATGTCGACGACGAGGTGGTACTTGCCGTCGTTGACGAGCTCGACCAGCTGCTCCCGCAGCTTCGGGGCGGTGTACACATCGATCTCGCCGCCAACCTCGACGACCGTACGATCGCCGACTGCACGGGTCGACAGGGACAGGTCCACGGAACCTCCAGCACCTTGCCTTGCTACGTCATGTGCGATCCTCGGCCGGACGGCCGCCACCGCATGGTCGCGAGCCCGGGCGCGCCAAGCCAACAAGCCAACGCGTGGCGAGCCTCAGCGCTGCGACCCACGGCCATACGGCCGTCACGGCCACATTCAACCACCTGCGACCATGACCGCACGATGGCTTACGACGATTCTCCGTCACGCCGGTGACACACTGGGTCCTCATGCCGCCCCGACACAGCCTGCCCGAGGCACTGCTCACGACCCTGTCCACCAGTCGGGGGCGGGCCGACCGGCTCACCCATACGGAGCACCTTCCCGCCCGGCCTGCGCGTTATTCACCGTGGCCCGACTCGATCCGACCGGAGATCGTCGTCGCCGCGGCGGACGTCGGGGTGGAACAGCCCTGGGCGCACCAGGCAGAAGCGATGAACCTGGCCAAAAGCGGCCAGACTGTGGTGATCGCCACAGGCACCGCCTCGGGCAAGTCGCTGGGCTACCTGGCACCGGTCCTCAGCGACCTGCTGGAGGGCACCGAGGCCCGCAACGGCCGCGGCGCCACCGCGCTCTACCTGGCCCCGACCAAGGCGCTCGCCGCCGACCAGCGCCGCCGCGCCGCCGAACTCGCCCCGCCCCGGGTCCGGGCCGCCCTGTACGACGGCGACACGCCCCCCGAGGAGCGCGAGTGGGTCCGCCAGTACGCCTCCTACGTGCTCACCAACCCGGACATGCTGCACCGGGGCATCCTCCCCGCGCACGCCCGCTGGGCCTCCTTCCTCAAGGTGCTGCGCTACGTGGTCGTCGACGAGTGCCACAGCTACCGGGGCGTGTTCGGCTCGCACGTCGCCCAGGTGCTGCGGCGGCTGCGCCGCCTCTGCGCCCGTTACGGTTCGTCACCCACCTTCCTGCTCGCCTCCGCCACCACCGCCGACCCGGCCGTCACCGCCCGGCGACTGACCGGTCTGCCCGCGGCGGCCGTCACCGAGGACGCCTCGCCGCGCGGTCCGATGGTCTTCGGCCTCTGGGAGCCGCCGCTGACCGAGAACGTCGGGGAGCACGGCGCCCCGGTGCGCCGCACCGCCACCGCCGAGGCCGCGTACCTGCTGACCGACCTGGTCGAACGGCAGACCCGGACGGTCGTGTTCGTCCGCTCCCGGCGCGCCGCCGAACTCGTCGCCCTGCAGACCCAGGACCAACTCGGCCGACCGCTCGCCGAGCGGGTGGCCGCCTACCGCGGCGGCTACCTCGCCGACGAACGCCGGGCCCTGGAGCGCGACCTCCACTCCGGCCGACTGCTCGGACTCGCCTCCACCTCCGCCCTCGAACTCGGCGTCGACATCTCCGGCCTCGACGCCGTCCTGATGGCCGGTTACCCCGGCACCCGGGCCTCGCTCTGGCAGCAGGCCGGCCGGGCGGGCCGGGAGGCCCAGGGCGCGCTGGCCATCCTGATCGCCCGCGACGACCCGCTGGACACCTACCTGGTGCACCACCCGGAGGCGCTGTTCGCGACACCCGTCGAGGCCACCGTGCTCGACCCCGACAACCCGCACGTACTCGCCCCGCACCTGTGCGCGGCCGCCGCCGAACTCCCGCTCACCGACGCCGACCTGGAGCTGTTCGGGCCCTCCACCGCACCGCTGCTGCCGGTGCTGGAACGGCGCGGCCTGCTGCGCCGACGCACCGACGGCTCCTGGTACTGGACCCGCCGGGAGCGCGCCGCCGACGCCGTCGACCTGCGGGGCAGCGGCGGCAGCCCGGTGCAGATCGTCGAGGCCGACACCGGCCGGCTGCTCGGCACCGTGGACGCCGCGGCCGCCCACACCACCGTCCACACCGGGGCCGTCCACCTCCACCAGGGCCGTACCTACCTGGTCCGGGAGCTCGACCTGGAGGACTCGGTCGCCCTGGTCGAACCGGCTGACCCGCCGTACACCACGGCCGCCCGTGACATCACCTCCATCTCCGTCCTCGACACCGACACCACCGTCCACTGGGGCGAGGGCCGACTCAGCTTCGGCTCGGTGGAGGTGGTCAACCAGGTGGTCGGCTACCTCCGGAAGCGGATCTCCACCGGGGAGATCATGGGTGAGAGCAAGCTCGACCTCCCGCCCCGCACCCTGCGCACCCGCGCCGTCTGGTGGTCCGTCACCGAGGACCAACTGCTCGACGCGGACCTGCCGCTCGACCGGCTGCCCGGCGCCGCCCATGCCGCCGAGCACGCCTCGATCGGGCTGCTGCCGCTGTTCGCCACCTGCGACCGGTGGGACATCGGCGGCGTCTCCGTCCCGCTGCACCCCGACACCGGGCTGCCCACGGTGTTCGTCTACGACGGCCACCCGGGCGGCGCCGGCTTCGCCGAACGCGGCTTCCAGCGCGCCGTCGAGTGGCTCACCGCCACCCGCGCGGCGATCGCCTCCTGCGAGTGCGAGCGCGGCTGCCCGTCCTGCGTCCAGTCGCCCAAGTGCGGCAACGGGAACGACCCGCTGGACAAGACGGCCGCCGTCCGGCTGCTGGACGTCCTGCTGGCCGGAGCCCCCGGGGCGGCCGGAGCGGCGGCCCCCGCCGCAGGCCCGGCGGTAGGGCCAGCGGTAGGGCCCGCGATGGGCCCCGCAGCGGACCCGGACGGCGGAGCACCGGCCGCTTCATGAGGCCACCGCCCCGCCCGGGGCCGTGGGCGCACCGGGGGCCGGCAACGGGCCGGGGGCCGTGGGCGCGGCGCTCGGGGTCCCGCCCGAGGTACCGGGGCCGCTGGGGCCGCCAGGACCTCCAGGGCCGCCCAGCGCCTCGCCGAGGCCGTCCTCGGCCGCGGTGGCCGGGGCCCGCACCGGCCCGGCCCGCGACCTCGCCCGCGCCGGACCGACCGGCAGCCGCCGCGGAAGCCCACCGACCGGCACCTCGGCCACCACCTCGACGGCGTCCGCGGAGCGGTCCACCGCGCAGGACACCAGCGCGGCCCCCTGCGCCGCCGCGATCCCGACGGCCCTGGCGCAGCCGCCGTCCGGGTCCAGCAGCAGCCGGTCCGCGGCCGCGAGGGCCGCCAGGTCGGCTGCCGACTCGGCCCGGTGCCGGGCGGCCACCACCGTGCCGACCGCGACCGTCGCCGCGAAGACCGTCGTGCCCAGCATCGCCAGGGCGAGCAGCCAGACCGTCGCCGAGCCCGTGTCCGCCCCGTACCCGCCCCTGCCCGGTGCCGCCGCCCGAGCGCTACGGACCCGCCCGAACCGCCCCAACCGCGCCGGCCACTCCACCGCCCACCGACGGCCAACCGGACGGCAGTCGGCCGACCTGGCAGTCCTCCGGGCCACCTGTCGAGCCGTCAGGCGGGCCATCCACCTCCACCTCCTCCCTCCACGGTCCCTTCCGCTCCTTCCGTTCCTTCCGCGGTGCCGCCCAGCACGTCCTCCCGGGCGGCCACCGCCATCGCACCGACCCGGACGGCGAGCAGCCCGGCCAACCTCCCCGGCGCCGCGCACGGGGCGTCCACGTCGACCCGTACCGTGTCCGCCGCGACCGCCACCCGGACCCGCGCTCCCGGCGGAGCCGCCGCACGGGCGAGTCCGGCGGCGTCCGACTCGCCCCGGGCGGCCGCCCTGGCGCCGATCCTGGCCGCGTCCACGCAGGTGATCTGCGCCGCGGCCGCGAGCACGCCCCAGATCAGCATCGCCGCGAGCAGGACGAGCGCGGGCAGCAGCACCGCCGTCTCCGCCGTGACGAAGCCGGCGTCCCCGCGCCGCCCCCGCCACGACCCCTGCCACGGCCCCTGCCACGGCCTCCGTACGGCCCGTACAGGCCGGTTCGACCGGCCGGGTCGCGGTCGGGCGCTACGTCGCACGGAGCGCCCGTTCCAGCGTCTCGGTCAGCGCCCCGGTGATGGCCGCGCTGGTGACCACCTTGTACAGCCCGGCCGCGAGGGCGCACGCACCCAGCGTGCCGACGGCGTACTCAGCCGTAATCACTGCTTAGTTGACGTGTCTCTTTACTGTGAGCCACAGAGTACTGGGACGGTCAAACTCTCTTGCACTCTTGCATGTCTCATAACTAG
>NZ_JBHYGR010000153.1:0-21381 GCF_042738155.1 Kitasatospora sp. NPDC059088
TCTTTTTAATCTACCGGCCACCACCGATATCTACATTTGCTTTGTGGTGGGCAGCGTCTGTTGTTTATAAGAGACTGGGGGTGCTGCGCCGGGTGCTGGAGCAGACGGCCCGCCAGCTGGGCCACGACGAGGGGGCGGTCGGCGCCGACGACCCCTTCTTCGACCTGGGCGCCGACTCGCTCGGGATGATCAACATGATCCGGGACCTGGAGCGCGCCTTCCGGGTGCGGATCTCGATGCGCGAACTGTTCGAGGCGGCGGACACCCCGGCCCGGCTGGCCGGGCTGATCGCCGACCGGCTGGAGCCCGACGTCCGGGACGGGCTGCTCCCGGCGGCCGCGCCGGAGCCGGTCGCGGTGCCCGAACCGGTCGCGGCCCCGGCGCCCCTGGCCGCAACGCCCGCCCTCCCCGTACCGGCCGCGCCCGCCGCACCCGTCGTACCCGCCGCGACCGTTCCGTCCGCGCCCGCTCCTGCCGCGCCCGTCCCGGCACTTCCGTCCGCACCCCCGGTCCCGGTCCCGCTCGCCTCCGCCCCGGTGACCGACGGCACCGGCCTGATCGAGCGCCAGCTCGCGCTGCTCGGCCAGTTCTCCGACCTGATGCGCGACCAGCTCGGCCTGCTGGCCGGGACCGGGCCGGCGCCCGCGACCGGGGCGGTACCGCCCGCGCCCCTCCCGGTGGCGGCCCCCGCCGCCCTGCCCCCGTCCGTCGCCCCGGTCGTCGTCCCGGCCGTCGAGGCCCCGCTTCCCGCCGCCGCCCCCGCGCCGGCCGCCCCGCAGGTGCACGGCCCCCGGGTGACCGTCTCCCGCGAGTCCGGCATGGCCGCCGGCGGCCTGACCGAGCAGCAGCGCGCCCACGTGGACGGGCTGGTCGCCCGCTTCACCGCCCGTACCGCCGCCTCCAAGGCGGTCACCCGCCGCCACCGCCGCACCCTCGCGGACAGCCGCGCCGTGGTGGGCTTCCGCTCCTCGACCAAGGAGATGCTCTACCCGCTCGCGGCCCGCCGGGCCCGGGGCTCCCGGCTGGAGGACCTCGACGGCAACACCTACGTCGACATCACCATGGGCTTCGGCGTCCTGCTCTTCGGCCACGACCCGGAGTTCGTCGCCGAGGCCGTCCGCGAGCACCTGGCCGGCGGGCTGCGGCTGGGCCCGCGCGGCCCGGAGACCGGGGAGGCCGCCGAGCTGCTGGCCGAGCTGACCGGCACCGAGCGGGTCGCCTTCGCCAACTCCGGCACCGAGGCGAACGCCGGGGCGATCCGGCTCGCCCGCGCCTTCACCGGCCGGGACAAGATCGTCATGTTCGAGGGCTCCTACCACGGCCACTTCGACCACACCCTGGGCCGGACGGTGGGCCACGGCGCCGACCGGGAGACCGTCCCGGTGTCGAGCGGCATCCCCGGCAGCGCCGTCGCCGACCTGATCGTGCTGCGGTACGGCGATCCGCAGAGCCTCCAGGTCATCGAGGAGCTCGGCGACCGGATCGCCGCCGTACTGGTCGAGCCGGTGCAGAGCCGCCACCCGGGGCGCCAGCCGGCCGAGTTCGTCCGTTCGCTGCGCGAACTGACCGCCCGCCGCGGCATCGTGCTGCTCTTCGACCAGATGCTCACCGGCTTCCGGCCCCACCTGCGCGGCGCCGAGGGCTTCTGGGGCGTGACCCCGGACCTCTCCACCTACGGCAAGGTGCTCGGCGGCGGCTACCCGATCGGTGCGATCGCCGGGCGGGCCGACATCCTGGACGGGATCGACGGCGGCCACTGGGACTACGGGGACGACAGCTACCCGCCCCAGGACACCACCTTCTTCGGCGGCACCTACATCCAGCACCCGCTGGCGATGACCGCGGCCGGTGCCGTGCTGCGCCACCTCAAGGAGGCCGGTCCCGGCCTCCAGGAGCGGCTGAACGCCCGCACCGACGAACTGGCCGCGACCCTCAACGGGTTCTTCGAGGAGGAGGAGTTCCCGCTCCGGCTGGCCCACTTCGGCTCGCTGTTCCGGTTCGAGCCGCGGGCCGACGTGGAGCTGTTCTTCCCGGAGCTGCTGACCCGCGGGGTCTACGTCTGGGAGTGGCGCAACTTCTTCCTCTCCACCGCCCACACCGACGGCGACCTGGAGTTCGTGGTCGACGCCGTCCGGGAGTCGCTGCGCGGCCTGCGGCGCGGCGGCTTCTTCCCGGCCTCGCCCGGGGTGCGGCTCCCGGCCCCGACCCCGCGCCCGGCGGCCGACCTGCCCGAACTGCCCGCACTCACCACGGAATCCCGCACCGGTACCGGGGCCGAGCCCGTTCCGTACCACCCGGTGAGCGACCCGCAGCGCCCGGTCGATTTCAGCCTGTACTTCTTCGGCGACTACCCCCAGGACTCCCCGGAGGACGAGAAGTACCGCATCGTCCTGGAGAGCGCCCGCTTCGCCGACCGGCACGACTTCCACGCCGTCTGGCTGCCGGAGCGCCACTTCCACTCCTTCGGCGGGATCTTCCCCAACCCCTCGGTGCTGGCGGCCGCGCTGGCCCGGGAGACCAGCCGGATCCGGCTCAACGCGGGCTGCGCGGTGCTGCCGCTGCACCACCCCGTCCGGGTGGCGGAGGAGTGGTCGGTGGTGGACAACCTGTCCGGCGGCCGGGTCGGGCTGGGCTGCGCCAGCGGCTGGCACCCCAACGACTTCCTGTTCTTCCCGGAGAACTACGGCGGCCACAAGGAGCTGATGCACCGCCAGGTCGACACCGTCCGGGCGCTGTGGCGCGGCGAGCCCTACCGCGGCCGCAACGGCAACGGGGAGCCGATCGAAGTGACCCTGCACCCGCGCCCCTTGCAGGAGCAGCCGCCGATGTTCACCGCGATCGTCGGCAACCCGGACAGCTTCCGCGAGGCCGCCCGGCACGACCTCGGCGTGATCACCAACCTGATGACCCAGGACATCGCCCAACTCGCCGAGAACGTCGCCCTCTACCGGCGCACCCGGGCCGAGCACGGGCTGGACCCGGAGGCCGGCCGGGTGGTGGTGCTGGTCCACACCTACCTGGGCGCCGACCTCGCCACCGCCCGCGCGCAGGCCTACCGCCCGTTCTGCCACTACCTGCGCTCCTCGCTCTCGCTGTTCGGGCAGATGGCCAACAGCCTCGGCCTGACCCTGGACTTCGAGAACACCCGCGAGGAGGACCTGGAGTTCGTGCTGGAGCGCGCCTACGAGCGCTACTGCGCCTCGCGCGCCCTGATCGGCACCCCGGAGAGCGTCGGGTCCGTGCTCGCCGAGCTGCGGGCGGCCGGCGCGGACGAGATCGCCTGCTTCGTCGACTTCGGGCTCGCCCCCGACCTGGTGGCCGCCGGCCTGCCGCAGATCGACGCGCTGCGCCGCTCCACCGAGCGGGGCGCCGCGCTGTCCTACGCGCAGCAGCGGATGTGGTTCCTGCACCGGATGCTGCCCGACGCCGCCCAGTACAACGAGGTCAAGGCCGTCGAACTGGACGGCCCGCTGGACCCGGAGGCGCTCGACACCGCGCTGCGCGCGCTGGTGGAGCGGCACGTCGGGCTGCGCACCGTCTTCCGGGAGCAGGACGGCGAACCGTTCCAGCAGGTGATCCCGGCGCCGGACGGCCCGGTGCTGGAGCGGGTCCCGGTGCACGGGCCGGCCGAGGAGGCGGTGGCCGCGCTGGTCGCCGCCGAGGGCGCCCGCCGCTTCGACCTGGCCGAGGGCCCGCTGTTCCGCGCCGGGCTGCTGGCGACCGGGCCGGACCGGCACGTCCTGGTGCTGTCCATGCACCACATCGTGATCGACACCCTGTCCACCGTGGTGATCACCCGGGAGCTGGGGGAGCTGTACCGGGCGGCCCGGGAGCAGCGGCCGCACCGGCTGCCCGCGCTCACCACCACCCCGGCCGCCGAAGCCGCCCGGGAGCGGGCCGCGGTGGCCGCCGGGGCCTACGAGGAGAGCCTCGACCACTGGCGCAAGGTGC
The DNA here is from genome assembly GCF_042738155.1 of Kitasatospora sp. NPDC059088. Lineage (NCBI taxonomy): Bacteria > Bacillati > Actinomycetota > Actinomycetes > Kitasatosporales > Streptomycetaceae > Kitasatospora > Kitasatospora sp. NPDC059088. The sequence continues at coordinate 3,952 of NZ_JBHYGR010000153.1, forward strand.
TGGGCGGCGAGCTGCCGGTGCTGACCCTGCCCACCGACCGGCCCCGCCCCGCCGTACCGGACGGTCGCGGCCGTTCGTACGTCCGCCACCTTCCCGCCGAACTCTCCTCGGGCATCCGGGAGTTGGCCCGCGAGCGGCGCTCGACCCTGTTCATGGTGCTGCTCACCGCCTTCGCCGGGGTGCTCCAGCGCTACAGCGGCCAGGACGAGGTGGTGCTGGGCACTCCGCTGGCCAACCGGGCGGACGGCACCGAGGACCTGGTCGGCTTCTTCGTCAACACCCTGGCGCTGCGGCTGGACCTCACCGGCGAGCCGGACTTCGCCGAGGCGCTGGACCGGGTCCGCTCCACCGCGCTGGACGGCTACGAGCACCAGCAGCTGCCCTTCGAGGTCCTCGTCCAGGAACTGAACCCGCAGCGGGACACCAGCCGCAACCCGCTCTTCCAGGTCATGGTCGAGTTCGAGAACCACGCGGTCTTCGAGCTGGACCTGCCCGGGGTGACGGCCCGCCCGCTGGACCACGTGGTCGACCGCTCCGCCTTCGACCTGGCGCTCTTCCTCACCAACCTCCCCGACGGCATCCGCTGCCACGTGGAGTACGCCGAGACCCTGTTCGACCGGGCCACGGTGGACCGGCTGTTCGACGCCTTCGAGCGGCTGCTGGCCGCCGCCGTCGCCGACCCGGCGCGACCGCTCACCGAGCTGACGGCGGCCCCCGCCGACCCCGCCCTGGAGTGCGGACCGGAGGCGGCGCCGGCGCCCGCGCACCCGCTGGCCCGGGTGGCGGCCACGGTGGCCGACCGGCCGGAGGCCGTCGCGGTGGTCGCGGCCGACGGCACCGCGGCCGACTACCGGACGCTGCACGCCAGGGCCGAGGGCCTGGCCCGCCGGCTGCTCGCCGCCGGGGTGCGGGAGGGCGACCGGGTGGCCGTGCTGCTGCCGCGCTCGGCGGACCAGGTGGCCGCGCTGCTGGCCGTGCTGCGGCTGGGCGCCGTCCTGGTGCCGATCGACCCGGTGCAGGGCGCGGAGCGCTGCCGGCTGATCGCCGCGGACAGTGCCCCGACCGTGCTGCTCACCGCCCGGGGCACCGACCTGATGGGCATCTCGCTGCCGACCGTCCACACGGACGCGGACACCGACACCGGGCCCGCGGGCGGGGCGGAACTGCCGCCGCTGCCCGTCCCGTCGGCGCAGGCCGCCGCCTACCTGCTGTACACCTCCGGTTCCACCGGCCGCCCCAAGGGCGTGCTGATGCACACCCTCGGCCTGGCCTCGCTGATCGACTGGAACGTCGCCGAGCACCCGGCCGCCCGCACCCTGCAGTACGCCTCCTGCGGGTTCGACGTCAGCGTCCAGGAGATGCTGACCACACTGGCCGGCGGCGGCACCCTGCTGCTGATCGAGGAGGAGACCCGCTACGACATCACCGCGCTGGCCGCCGTGGTCCGCGCCACCCGGGCCGAGCGGCTGCACCTGCCGTACACCCCGCTGGCCGCGCTGGTCGCGGCGCTCGGCGACGAACCGGCGCCCCACCTGCGCGAACTGATCCAGGGCGGCGAGCAGTTGCTGCTCACCCCCGCCCTGCGGGCGTTCCTGGCCCGCAACCCCGGCTGCCGGCTGCTGAACCACTACGGCCCCACCGAGACCCACGGGGTCACGGCCGGCGAGGCCACCCCGGACGGACCGGACCACGCCTCGATCGGCCGCCCGGTGCCGGGCACCCGGATCGTGCTGCTGGACGCCGCCGGACGCCCCGTCCCGGCCGGGGCCGTCGGCGAGATCCACGTGCTCGGCGTCCAGGTCGGGCTCGGCTACCCCGGCCGGGCGCAGGAGAGCGCCGCCGTCTTCACCGACACCCCGGAGGGCCGCCGCTACCGCACCGGCGACCTCGGCCGGTGGCGGCCGGACGGCACCCTGGAGTACCTCGGCCGGGCCGACCGCCAGGTCAAGGTACGCGGCTACCGGATCGAACCGGGCGAGGTCGAGACCGTGCTGCGGACCGTGCCGGGCGTGCGCGGCGCCGCCGTGACGGGACGCCGGACGGCGACGGGCACCGCGCTGGCCGGGTACGTCCAGTGCGCGGCCGCCGACCTGCCCCGGGTGCGCGACCGGCTGGCCGACCTGCTGCCCGAGCACATGGTGCCGGGTCTCTGGGCCGCGGTCGCCGAACTGCCGTTCAGCGTCAACGGCAAGCTCGACACCACCGCCCTGCCGGAGCCGCTGCCGCTGGGCGCCGGACTGGCCGCCGTCGCCCCGGCCACCGAACTGGAGCGCACCGTGCAACGGCTGTGGGAGGAGGAACTCGGCCGCCCCACAGGCGTGGAGACCTCCTTCTTCGACCTCGGCGGCCACTCGCTGGCCGCCACCCGGCTGCTGAACCGGGTCCGCGAGGCCACCGGGCTGCGGATCGGCGTGCTGGAGTTCTTCCGCCGCCCCACCATCCGGGCGATGGCCGCCCACCGCCCGGCCGTCCAGGACCGCCCGGCCCCGGCCTACGAGGAGGGCGAGCTGTGACCGCCCCCGCCCCCGTGTCCACCGCCGACCAGGGCTGGGACCGCCTGGTCCGGCTGCTCGACGAGCGCGGGATCGTGCTGCGCACCACCGGCGAGCGGCTCGGCTACCTCGCCCCGGCCGGCGCGCTGGACGAGGAGGCCGCCGGGCTCGTCCGGGCGCACCGGGACCGGCTGCTGGCCGTCCTGACCGGCTCCGGCACGGCGCTCGCCGCCGCGCCGGCCGGGCTGGCCCAGCGCCGGCTGTACGGGATGCACGGCCGCTCCGCCGACCCGGCGGTGTGGAACATCACCCAGCGCATCACCCTGCGCGGCCCGCTCGACCCCGAGCGGCTGGCCGCCGCCCTCACGGCGCTGAGCGAGCGCCACGAGAGCCTGCGGACCGGCTACCGGCACACCGACCTGGGCCTGCTCCAGCAGGTGCGGCCGAACACCCCGGTGGAGCTGCCGGTCGAGGACCTGCGCACGCTCGACCCGGCCGCCCGGGACGCGGCGCTCGCCGGGGCCACCCGGGCCGAGGGCGCCCTGCCGTTCGACCTGGACGGCGACCGACTGCTGCGCGCCCGGCTGCTGCGCACGGCCGAGGACGTCGCGGTGCTGCTGCTGTCGCTCCACCACATCGTGGTCGACGGCTGGTCCCTGGCCACCCTGCTGGCCGACCTGGGCGCGCTGTACCGCGGGGACGGCGCCGCGCTGCCGGACCCCGGCCGGATGACCGACCACGCCTGCTGGGAGCGGACCGTGGTCACCCCGGCCGCCGTCACCGAGGCCCTCGACCACTGGGCCCACGTCCTGGGGGACACCCCGCCGGCGGTGGACCTGCCCACCGACCGGCCGCGCCCCGAGCAGCGCTCCGGGCGCGGCGGCACCCTCGCCTTCCGCGTCCCGGCCGGGTCGGCCGAGGCGGTGCGCCGCTGCGCCGCCGGGCGCTCCACCACCGCCTCGGCGGTGCTGCTCGCCGCCTACGCCCGGCTGCTCGGCGAGCTGACCGGGGCGGCGGAGACCCTGGTGGTGCTCTCGTACGCCAACCGCACCCGGCCGGTGGACGAGCAGGTCGTCGGCCTGCTCACCACCGGCCTGCCGATCCGGCTGCCCACCCGCCCGCCCGGCGGGTTCGGGGCCTCGGTGGACACGGCGGCCAGGGCGGTGGCCACCGCCCTGGACCACGCCACGGTGCCCTTCGGCCAGCTGGTCGAGCCGCTGCGCGAGCGCGGCGTCCGGTTGCCGGCCGGGTACCCGCAGGTCCTGCTCGCGGTGCAGAGCACCCCGGCGATCGCCCTCGACCTCCCCGGCCTGGCCGTCGAGGTCGAGGACGTGCCGGGCCCCTCCACCCGCGCCGACCTCTCCGTGCTCCTCACCCCGGACGCGGACGGCTACGCGGGCCTGGCCGAGTACGACGCCGACCTGTTCGACGCGGGGACGGTCCGGTCCTGGCTGGAACGGATGGTGGCGGACCTGGCCCGGGAGCTGACGGACTGACCGTTCCGGCCGCCCGCCCGGCGTGCGGAACCGGCCCGCGCCCCCCGGCAATCCGGCCGGAACTCCGCCTGGCCCTCGGCGAACTCGCCGTCAACCAGGCGCAGACCGGCCGGTTCCCCCAGGCCCGGGCCACCGCCACCCGGGGCGCCGAGCTCACCGGGCGGCACAGCTGCTGCGCGGAGGCCCTCAGCCACTTCTACCTCGCCCGGGTGCTGCACCTCGGTGGCGACCTCGGACCCGCCCTCGTCGAGGCCGAGCACGCCCGCCGGCGGATGCGCCGCTTCGGCCAGACCGACTACCACGTCGCCGCGAGCGTGCTGATCGCCCGGGTCCACCTGGCGGCCGGGCGGGCCGGGGCCGCCGTCCGGGCGGCGCAGGAGACGCTCCCGCTGGCCCGGCAGGCCTCGGGCACCCTGGAGGGGCACGCGCTCGGGATCCTCGGCGAGGCGTTCGCCGCGCTGCGCCGCACCGACCGGGCCAGGAGCTGCCTGAGCGAGGCACTGGGACGGTTCCGGCAACTGGGCCACCTCCGGGACGCGGCCGACATCGAACGGACGCTGCACGGCCTCGCCTGACGGACTCGCGCACGCGTCCGACGCGCTTGCTCATCAAACGTCCATCGCCGTACCCGAACCTTCTGTTGCGCCCGGTCACCGGACCGGGCCGCTACTGAGAGGCAGGACCGTCATGTTCGGCAACGGAGTCAGGAAGACGGCGATCGCCCTGGTCGGCACGGCGTTGGCCGCCGGCCTCGCGCTGGCGGGCACCGGGACCGCCGCGGCGTCCAGCGGTGGCGGCTGCGGCGGCCCCGACTGGGAACAGGCGTGTGTGAGCGCGGGGAACGGCCAGGTCACGGCGACGGCCAACACCAACTTCGGCAACGGCAACTGCACCGAGGAGGTGATCCTCTGGGACTACACCACCGGCGGCAGGGCGCTGGACACCAGCTTCGGCTGCCACACCGGCCCGTACAGCTTCAGCTACACCCTGAGCAACCCGAGCCCGGGCCACGACTACAAGGCCGAGGTGCGCCTCTACTGGAACGGCGGCTCCAACTACGACTACCAGCTCAGCCCGGACCTGTTCTACTGACCGGCGCCGTGTGACGGGGTCACCGGCCCGGGTCCGCCCCGGGCCGGTCACCCCGTCACCGGGCGGGCGTTCAGCCGTTCGCGCGGATCGTCGCGCGGATCCACTCCGCGTAGGCGGGCGCGCTGCTGTAGAGGCCGGGGCCGGCGGAGCACGGCACGTGCCCGCCGACGCCGGGGCCGGAGGTGACGCCGACGAGCTCCCAGCGCCCGCCCCGGCCGCGCTGGAGCTGCGGCCCGCCGGAGTCGCCGAAGCAGGCCATCGCCCGGGGGACCAGGCTGACGGTGCACAGCCGGGTGGGGCCCGCGTAGCCCGGGTCGCACTCGGCCTCGCCCGCCCGGCGGGTCTCCAACTGCTGGAGGCGGTCGGGGAAGCGCAGGCCGCCGAGGTCGCCGGTGTCGACGACGGTGCCGAAGCCGAGCAGCCGGGTCGGGGTGCCGGGGTCGCCGGGCCGCCCGGCGATCGGGATCGGCCGTTCCTTGACGGGGCGGTCCAGCCGGATCAGCGCGACGTCGTTCTGGTTGGGTCCGGCGTTGCCTCCCTGCCGGTACCCGGGGTGGGTGACCGTGCCGGCGATCGCGCGGACGGTGCCGCCGGACCTGCGCTCCGCGCTGCCGATGCGCACGGTGCCCGCAGGCTTCACCAGGTTCGGGTCGACGCAGTGGGCGGCCGTCAGCACCCACTGGCGGTCGATCAGCGAGGCGCCGCAGACCCCGTCGTCCAGGCCCGGTGCCGACACCGGGACGGAGGCCATGAACGGGTAGCGCTGCGGGGCGGCCGTCCCGTTGACGATCGCCCCGGCACTGCCGGCCGTCGCGACCGCGCAGCCGAGGGCGACCGCGGCCACGGTCGCGGCGCGGGCCGTACGACGCTTGCTGGACTTCCCGTTGAACATCGGGGCTCTCCTCGGAGGTAGGACTTTCCGTCTGCCCCCTCAGCCTCTCCTTTCCAAGATCCACTGGACCATCCGGACACCAGGTGTACGAACGGTGGGGATTGCCCCCGTACGGCGCCGGGGTGCGGCGTGACCCGTCCGGCGCAGCGTGGCGCGCGGGGCGGGCGGCGGACTGCGATCTTCGGAGGGACCCGGCGGTGCACGACTGCCGGGTCCCCGTCGTTCCGAGACCGTGGAGGCCCGGATGTGGCAGGCTCCCCCCGCCCCCGTCAGCCGTGAGTGGCTTCCCGTCCTGGACATGCCGGCGCCCGCCGAGCAGAACCGCTGGACGGTGCTGCTGCGCCTGCTGCTGCTGATCCCTCAGTTCGTGGTGCTGTGGGTGCTGTCCCTGGTGGCGTTCGTGGTCACCGTGGTCGGCTGGTTCTGCGCGCTGGTCCTCGGCCGGCTGCCCGACTTCGCGGCGACCTACCTCAGCTCCTTCGTCCCGTACGAGGCGAGGGTCACCGCCTATCTGATGCTCACCGTGGACCGCTACCCGCCGTTCCGGTTCAGCGCCCCCGAGTACCCGGTGCAGGTCGGCCTGCGGCCCGGTGAACTGAACCGGCTGGCCGTGCTGTTCCGGATCATCCTGGTCATCCCCGCCTCCATCGTGCAGGGCCTGCTGCACGCGGGCTGGTGGATGGTCTCGTTCATCATCTGGCTGGTGGTGCTGGTCCTCGGCCGGATGCCGCAGCCGCTCTACGAGGCGACGACCGCGATCCTGCGCTACCAGCTGCGCTACACCGCCTACCTGGTGATGCTCACCTCCGCCTACCCCAAGCGCCTGTTCGGCGAGGAGCCGGGCAGCGAGCCCGAGCGGGTCTCGGCCACCCGCCCGCTGGTGCTGAGCGGCGGCGGGCGCGGCCTGGTGGTGCTCTTCCTGATCCTCGGCGTGGTCTCCTGGGCGACCAGCTCCGTCACCGCCTCGGTCAACACCGACGACAACGACGACGACAACGGGACGAACCCGACCCAGCACGTCATCGCCCCGCTGGTGCCCGGTCCCTCCTGACGGCGGGGCCCCCGGGCGTCAGGACGGGTGCGCCGGGGACGCCTCCCGGGCGGCCTGCTTGACGGCGGCGATCAGCTGGTGGCGGCGGGCGCGCAGGTCCTCGGGGCGGACGGCCAGCGAGACGCTCCCGATCACGGCGCCGTCCGCGCCGAGCACGGGCGCGGCCAGGCAGGCCAGGCCGGTACGGGCCTCCTCGACGTCCAGGGCGACGCCGGTGCGGCGGATCCGGCGCAGCTCCTCGTCGAGCCGGTCGACCGAGGCGATGGTGCGCGGGGTGAACCGGCGCAGGCCGGGCTGCTCCAGGTAGCGGCGGCGGGCGGCCGGGCCGGCGGCGGCCAGGGCGATCTTGCCGTGGGCGTAGGCGTGGGAGCGCGGGTCGACGCCGACGGTGAGCTCGGGCCGCTGGTCACCGTCGGCGGCGACGGTGCGCACGTCGGCGATCACCAGCCCGTCGCCCTGGTAGGCGACGTAGTTCGCGGACGCGCGGGTGGCCTGCCGCATCCGGGCGAGCAGGTCGTCGATGCCGTCGGTCAGGCCCATCTGCCGCTGGAACGCGCGGTGCAGGGCGGAGACCTGGTAGCCGAGGGCGTAGCCGCCGTCGGTGCGCACCAGGTAGCCGCGCTCGGTGAGCGGGGCGAGGAGGGCGTAGGCCGTCGACAGGGCGCAGCCGAGGCTGCGGGCGAGGGCCTTGGCCGGGACGGGCGAGGGTGACCCCGCGACGAGTTCCAGCACCTCCAGGGTGCGGTCGGCGGCGCGCGGCCCGGTCTGCCCGGCCATGACGGGGTGCTCCTCGTGCTGGTGCCGCTCCTGCTGGTGCGGCGTGACCCGTCCAGTGTGCCGGGGGCCGGGTTGGGGGAGGCCACCGGCCCCCGGTCCGGCCCCCGCTCGGCGTCCGGGCTCAGGCCTCGCGCGGGGTGATCTCGCCCATGAGGTCCCAGCCCTCGCGGTCGGGGAGGTCGACGCTGATGATCCGGGGCTTGGCGGCGACCGCACCGGACAGCGTCCCCATGGCCTTGCGGAAGTGCGCCGACTCGACGTGCGCCCGCCCGGCCTCGCCGTCCCGGAACCCCTCCACGAGCACGTACTCGTCCGGGTCGTCCACGCTGCGGGACCAGTCGAAGAACAGGTTCCCCGGCTCGGCCCGGGTGGCCTCGGTGAACTCGGCGACGATGTCGAGCCACTGGGCGCTGAGCTCGGGGCGGACGGGGAACTTCACGGTGATGAAGATCATGACGCTCTCTCGGGTCGGGGGGCGGTCGAACCCCCATCGGGGGACGGTCGGACCCCCACCCTGCCCGACCGCCGCCCGGCCCGGGAAACCCGCGCCGCCGCGATTCCGTCCCTGCCGGAATCCGCGGCCTCCGGGCGGGCGACGCCCGGGGCCCGGGGGGGGCGCCCCCCCCGGGCCTGTCGGGCAGGCCGGGTCGGCCGGCGTGGGCCCCTCCGCGCCCCCCTGGCGGAAGGTCGTCGGGCTCGCGCTCCGCGGGGTGCGCTCGACCCCGGCGTCCAGGCCGTCGTCCTTGGCCCGCATCATGTCGACGTACCCCTCCACGAGGGCCGGGCTGAACCCGTGCCCGGGGAGCGAGGCGCGGAAGTCGTCCAGCGACTGGCGCTCGTAGCGGACGGGGCGGCCGAGGACCTCGGACATGATGCGCGCCATGTCGTTCGCGGAGAGGTCCTCGGGGCCCAGCACCGGGACTTCGCCGGTGCCCGTCCAGGAGCGGTCGAGCAGCAGGTCGGCGGCGGCCGCGGCGATGTCCCGGGTGGCCGCCAGCGGCGCCGGGCGGTCGGCGGCGACGGTGGAGGTGTACACGCCGCGGTCCCGGATCGAGGCGGTCTGCTCCAGCAGGTTGTCCATGAAGGAGGGGTTGGCGAGCGCCCGGTAGGCCGCGCCGGTGCCCGCGAGGAGGTCGTCCATGGCCAGCGAGGCCGTGACGTGCCCGGCGCGGTGGGCGACGGGGGTGCCGCGGCCGAGCGCGGAGACGCCGACGACGTGCCGGACGCCGTGGGCGGTGAGGGCCTCGGCGGCGGCCCGGGTGAACCCGGAGTAGACGGCGTCCAGGCTCGGTGCCTGCGGGGTGGGCGGGACGACCCAGAAGACGGCGTGCGCGCCGGTGAAGGCGCGGTCGACGACCTCGGGGTCGTCGTGGGAGCCGGCGACGACGTCGACGCGGGCCCGGACGGCCTCCGGGAGCCGCGCCGGGTCGCGCACGACGACGCGCAGTTCCTCGGTGAAGGCGTGCGGCCCGTCGAGCAGGAGGTCGAGGAGCCGGCCGCCGATCTGGCCGGTGGGAGTGGTGATGACGATCATGTGTCGAGTCTCGGGCCGGTCAACTGCGGCGTCCAATACCCTTCCTGGGGCATTGATACCTTCCAGGCATGGATCTCGACCTGCGCAAGCTCCGCTACTTCGCGGCGGTCGCCGAACACCGGCACTTCGGCCGGGCGGCGGAACAGCTCTACATCACCCAACCCGTCCTCAGTCGTCAGATCCGGGCCATCGAGCAGGAGTTGGAGTGCACCCTGCTGGTCCGGACCACGCGCAGCGTGGAACTGACCCCGGCCGGCCGACAGCTCCAGGAGGAGGCACGGGGGATCCTCGCGGCCGTCGCCGCGGCGGTGCAGCGCGTCCACGACGCCGACCGGGGCACCCGGCGGCTCGTCGTCGCCTTCTCGCCCGGCCTCCATGTGTCGGAGGCGATCCGCGCGTTCGCGCTGCGGCACCCGGACGTCGAGACCGACCTCGTCCCGGCGCGCTGGTGGGAGCCGGACGCGCCACTGCGCGACGGCCGCTGCCAAGTGGCCTACCTGCGGCGGCCGTTCGACGACTCTGGGCTGCGCACCATCCCGATCGGCCACGAGCCCCGGGTCGCCTGCCTGCCCGCGACGCACCCGCTGGCCGCCCGCGCCGAACTCACCACCGCCGACCTCGCCGGCGAGCGGATGCTCGACGCACCGCTCCGGCGGACGGCCACGCTGGAGGAGAAGTTCGAACTGATCGCCTCCGGGCACGGCATCGGCCTGCTGCCGCTCAGCGTGGTGCGCTCCTACGCCCGCCCCGACCTCGTCCACCGGACCGTCACCGACGTTCCCGGAGTCGAGACCTGCCTGGCCGTCCCGGCCGACCCGGCCGACCGGCGGGGCACGCCGCTGCGCGACTTCCTGGAGATCGCCACCGCCACGCTGCGGTCGGCCTGAGTGCTCGGCCGCCCGGACGCCTCCCCGGCGGGAAACCCGCGCGACGCCGACCTGCGGGGACGGCTACGCTGCCCCGGTGATCGAGGACGGAGCAACGGACCGGGGCAGCGTGACCACGGTGCGGCGGATCGGGGACACCATCCGCCGGCCGGTCGGCGTGTGGACGCCCGCGGTGCACGCGCTGCTGGCCCACCTGGAGGCGGCGGGCTTCACGCGGGCCCCACGGCCGATCGCCGTCGAGGGCGGCGAGGAGGTGCTCTCGCTGCTGCACGGCGAACCCGCCTTCGCACCCTGGCCTGCCGTCCTGCGGTCCACCACGGGCGTCCACGCCCTCGGGCGCTGGCTGCGCGCCTACCACGACGCCGTCCGGGACTTCCGGCCGCCCGCCGGCGCACGTTGGCAGGGCACGGAGCAGGAGTGGCGGCCCGGCCTGGTCATCCGGCACGGCGACCTCGGCCCGTGGAACGCCGTCTGGGACGGCGACCACCTGGCCGGCTTCATCGACTGGGACTTCGCCGCGCCCGGCCACGCCGTCGACGACCTCGCCCAACTCGCCTGGTACGCCGTGCCGTTGCGCTCCACCGAACAGCAGCGGCGGGCCGCCGTCAGCGGGCCGGGGGTGCTGCGGGAACGCCTGGCCGCGCTGTGCACCGCCTACGGCGAGCGGCCGGAGGCGGTGCTCGACGCCCTGGACGCGCTCCAGGCCCGGGAGGCCGCGCGGATCGAGCGGCTCGGCGGGCGCGGCGAGCAGCCGTGGGCGGCTTTCCTCGCCCGCGGCGACGCGGCCGAGATGGCGGCCGAGCGCCGCTGGCTGCGCGCCGAGCGGGCGGCCCTGCTCGGCGACTGAGGCAGCCGGGGCGCCTCCGGCGTCCGCGGTTCAGGACAGGCCCAGCACCAGCTTGCCGGTGTTCTCCCCGCGGAAGAGCATCCCGAGGGTCTCCGGGAAGTCCGCGACCGTGCCCTCGACCAGGTGCTCCTGCACCTTGATCCGGCCCTCGCCGATCCAGCCCGCGATCTCGGCCGCCGCCTCCGCGTACCGGCGGGCGTAGTCGAACACCACGAAGCCCTCCATCCGGGCCCGCCGCACCAGCAGCGACAGGTAGTTGGACGGGCCCTGCACCGAGTCCTCGTTGTTGTACTGGCTGATCGCGCCGCAGACCACCACCCGGGCGTGCATCGCCAGCCTGGTCAGCGCGGCGTCCAGGATCGGGCCGCCGACGTTGTCGAAGTAGACGTCGATGCCGTCCGGGGCGTGGGTGCGCAGGGCCTTGCGGACGTCCTCGGCGCGGTAGTCGACGGCCGCGTCGAAGCCGAGCTCCTCGGTCAGCAGCGCGCACTTCTCCGGCCCGCCGGCGATCCCGACCACCCGGCAGCCCTTCACCTTGGCGATCTGCCCGACCATCGTGCCGACCGCCCCGGCCGCGCCGGAGACCACCACGGTCTCGCCCTCCTTGAGTGCGCCGACCTCCAGCAGCCCGAAGTAGGCGGTCATCCCGGGCATCCCGAGCGCCCCGAGGTAGGTGGACAGCGGGGCCAGCGCGGGATCGACCTTGACCACTCCCTTGCCGTCCGACACCGCGTAGTCCTGGACCCCGAAGGAGCCCACCACGTGGTCGCCGACCCGGAACTTCGGGTGGTTGGACGCGACCACCTCGGCCACCGCCCCGGCCCGCATCACCTCGCCCAGCCCCACCGGCGGCAGGTACGACGGCCGGTCGTCCAGCCACCCGCGCATCGCCGGGTCCAGCGACACGTACCGCGCCCGCCCCAGGAACTCCCCGTCCCCGGGCACCCCCACCGGCTCCTCCCCGTACGCCCAGTCCTCCGGCCGCACCTCCCCGACCGGTCGACGGGCAAGGCGGATCTGACGGTTGACGTCGGTCATGACGACTCCTGGGGGCGTACTCGCACGGCGGAAGAGGACAGGTGCCGATTCTAAGCAAGCGCTTAGTCATCTGGCCAGGGATCGTCCGAAACCGGTTCACTCGAACTGGTGACGCGGCGGGGTGAAGGCCGGAACGCTCTGTAGTGTTTCCGCTGGGCAGCCCCCGAGCGCGGAAACCAGCGCCGGAGAGGAGAACAGCAAGTGAGCACAGCGCAGATCGGTCCTGGCGACTACAGCCATGTGCCGAACCCGGAGCAGGCTCTGAAGTACGCGATTCAGCACATTGCGGGTGAACGCGTCGAGATCATCGAGGGAGTCATCACCCCCGTGTCGCCGTCCTGGGCGCATGAGCGCGCCACCGCCCTGATCGGCAAGCAGCTCGGCCGCCGAATGGATGAGTTGGGCTTGTTGGCGGGTTCAGGCAATCTCGATCTGCCGGGCACGCAGAATTTCTACCTGCCTGACATGGCCGTCCTGCCGGAGGAGCTCTTCGAGTCGGAGGGTGCCCTGCTGCCGGACCAGACGCTGCTGGTTGTCGAGGTGACCTCGCCGTCGAACGCTGACACCGACCGGACTGTGAAGCGCCGTCGTTACGCGCAGTTTGGTGCTCCGCTCTATCTGTTGGTGGACCGTCAGGAGGGAGCCTGCACGCTGTTCTCCCAGCCAGGGGAGTTGGGCTACACCCGGGTGGAGGGCCCGCACCCGTTCGGTGTGCCGGTGAGGCTTCCTGAGCCCTTCGAGGTGGACCTCGACACCAGCAGGTTCTGACCCGGCCTGCCCGCCTCAGGGGCCGACCGGCAGGCCGGTGAGGACGAAGCAGGCGCCGGTGCCGTGGTGCGGCGGGACCTCGCGGGCGATGAGGTCGGCGCCGTGGGCGCGGGCGATCTGGCGGGCCATGGCGAGGCCGAGGCCGGAGCCGGGGAGGCGGCGGGCGGTGTCGGAGCGGTAGAAGCGGTCGAAGACGTACGGGAGGTCCTCGGCGGCGATGCCCGGGCCGTGGTCGCGGACGGACACCTCCAGGGTGTCGGCGCCGTCGCCGGCCAGGGCCACCCGGACCTCCACCGGCCCGCGTCCGGCGCCGAACTTGGCGGCGTTGTCGAGCAGGTTCCCCAGCAGCCGCACCAGCCGGGCGGGGACGCCCGGCACGACCGCCCCGTCGGCGCCCGGTCCGACGGTGAGGGTGAACTCCTGGCCCGGCCAGTGCCCGCGCGCCGAGGTGACGGCGTGTTCGACCAGCGGCAGCAGGCGGAACCGCTCGACCAGGGCCTGGGGCTCCTCGTCCCGGGCGAGTTCGACCAGGTCGTTGACCATGCCGGTGACCTCGCGCAGCTGCCGCCCCAGCGCGGTGGCGGCCCGTTCGCGCTGGGCGTCGGTGAGGCGGTCGCCGCGGGCCAGCAGTTCGGCGTTGGTGCGCAGCGCCGTGAGTGGGGTGCGCAGCTCGTGCGAGGCGTCGGAGACCAGTCGGCGCTGGGCGGTGACCGAGCGTTCCAGCGCGTCGAGCATGGTGTCGAAGCTCTCGCCGAGCCGGGTGACCTCGTCCCGGCGGCGGCCGGTGGCCGCGTGGGAGGTGATCCGGTGGTGGGGGTCGCCGGTGGCGGTGATCCGTTCGACCGTGGCGGTGAGCCGGGTCACCGGGCGCAGGCCGGTCCGGGAGGCCCACCAGCCGAGGAACCCGGCCGCCAGCACCCCGGCGCCGCCGAGCCCGGCGAACGCGGCCGCGGACTGCCGTACGGCGCGGTCCACGCCGTCCGAGCGCAGTACGACCTGGAGCGCGGTGCCGCCCCGGAACGGCGTGACCAGCATCCGGGCCGGGAAGCCGGCGACGGTGGCGGTGCTGAAATAGGCGGAGCGCCGCCCGGCGGCGACCTCGCGCACGGCCGGGGTGACCGGGAACAGGTACGGGGCGACGGCCGTGCGGGGGTCGCGGGCCGGGTCGGCCGGGACGACCTGGGTGCAGGCCGGGGCGGCCAGGTAGCGGCACTGCCCGGAGAGCACGCCCGGCGGTTCGTTGCCCTGCTGCTGGACGGCGACGGTGGCGGCCTGGGTGAGCTCCAGCTCCAGCTGGTGGGTCAGTTCGTAGCGGATCACCGCGAAGGCGGCCCAGCTGAGGCCGAGGGCGACGGTGGCGACGGCCAGGGCGGTCGCCACCGAGAGCCGGACGCGGAGGGTCACGAGCCCGCGGCCAGTCGGTAGCCGACGCCGTGCACGGTGTGCACCAGGCGCGGTTCGCCGCCCGCCTCCAGCTTGCGGCGCAGGTAACCGACGTACACGGCGAGGGAGTTGGACTCGGGGCCGAAGTCCTGCCCCCAGACCCGCTCCAGCAGGGTCTCGCGGGTGAGCACCTGCCCGGCGTGCCGCAGCAGCAGTTCCAGCAGGGTCGCCTCGGTGCGGCTGAACTCCAGCCGGCGGGAGCCGCGGTGCCCGGTGCGGGTCCGCGGGTCCAGGACGAGGTCGGCGTAGCGCAGTTCGGCGTCGGCCTCGGCGCCGGGCGCGTCGAGGGCGGCGCGGCGCAGCAGTGCGCGCAGCCGGGCGGTGAGCTCCGCCAGCGCGAAGGGCTTGACGAGGTAGTCGTCGGCGCCGGCGTCCAGCCCGTCGACGCGGTCGTCGATGTTGTCCCGCGCGGTCAGCACCAGGACCGGGGTGCGGTCGTGCAGGGCCCGCAGCTGGCGGCAGACGGCGAGGCCGTCGAGGACCGGCATCATCACGTCGAGGACGACCGCGTCGGGCTCGTGGGAGGCGATCTTTGCCAGGGCGTCGTGCCCGTCGACCGCGGTGACCACCTCGTAGCCCTCGACGGTCAGTCCGTCGGCCACGGCCTCCCGCACCTCCTGGTCATCGTCCGCCACCAGAATCCGCACCGCCGACCCTCCGCTCCTCGTACGACCCCTGCCCGTTCGGGGCATACCGAAAGATAGCGGGCGAAGGCGCGCATTCTCTTAAAGGCCTCTTAGGCCGGCCCGCCACGGTGGTGAGCCATGGACACACCACTCTCGGTCGTGATCGGTGCCGGCGGCACCGGCGGCCACATCTACCCGGGCCTGGCCTTGGCGGAGGCCCTGCGGAAGACCGACCCCGACGCCGTGATCTCGTTCGTGGGCACCACGCGGGGCCTGGAGACCCGGCTGGTCCCCGAGGCGGGCTACCGGCTGCACACCGTCGACATGATCCCGTTCGACCCCTCGCTCGGTGCCCGGCGCTTCCTGCTGCCGGCGGACCTGGTCCGCGCCGCCAAGCAGGCGCAGCGGGCGGTCGAGGAGCAGCGGGCGCAGGTCGTGGTGGGGATGGGCGGGTACGCCTCCGCGCCGGCCGTGCTGGCCGCCCGGATGGCCGGACTGCCCAGTCTGATCCACGAGTCGAACGCCGTGCCGGGGCGGGCCAACGCCTTCGCCGCGCGGCTCACCCCGCAGATCGCGCTCGCCTTCGACGAGACCAGGGAGCACCTGCCGAAGGCGCGCCGACACCGGGCGGTCACCGTCGGCATGCCGCTCACCGGTGCGGTCGCCCGGCTGGACCGGCAGGCCGAGCGTGCCGAGGCCCGCCACCGGCTGGGTGTTCCGCCCGGCGCGCGGCTGGTGCTGTTCAACGGCGGCAGCCTCGGCGCGCGCCGGCTGACCGAGGCCGCGCTCGGCCTGGCCGAACGCTGGCGCGGCCGGACGGACGTCCGGCTGCTGATCAAGACCGGCCCGCAGGCCCTGGACGACACCCGGCTGCGGCTCGCCGCCGTCGGCGGGGACGCCGTCGCCGAGGCGGTGCCGTACTTGGACCGGATGGACCTCGCCTACGCCGCCAGTGACGTCGTGGTCTGCCGGGCCGGGGCGGCGACCGTGGCCGAGCTCGCCACCGTCCGGGTGCCCGCCGTGCTGGTGCCGTACCCGCACGCGCCCGGCGACCACCAGTTCCACAACGCCAAGGTGCTCGCCGACGCGGGGGCGGCGCGGATCCTGCGCGACGAGTCCACCGACGCGGACTCCCTGGCCGCCGTGCTCGACCCGCTGCTGGCCGACCCCTCCTGGCTGGCCGCCATGGGCGCCGCCGCCACCGGGGGGACCCACGCGCGGGCCGCCGACCTGCTGGCCGACTGGGTCCGCCGCCTGGCCGGCCGCTCCGGCGGCCCGGCCGGGATGCCGGCCCCGATCCCGAACCCGACCCCGATCCGCACCATCGAAACGGAGCTCGCCGAATGACCGCCACCACCACCGGCATGACCACCGTCGGCGCCACCACCGACACCACCACCGCCTGGGCCGACCGCACCGTCCTGGTCACCGGCGGCGAAGGCTTCATCGGCTCGACCCTGGTCGACCTGCTCGTCGCCCGCGGCGCCCGGGTCCGCGCCCTGGTCCACTACAAGCCGTACGCCGAACGCGGCTACCTCGCCGCCCACCTAGGCAGCGACCGGGTCGAGATGCTGGCCGGCGACGTCCGCGACGCGGGCCGGGTCTCGGACGCCGTGGCGGGCTGCGACACGGTGTTCCACCTGGCGGCGCTGATCGGGATCCCGTACAGCTACGACTCCCCGGGCGCCTACGTGCACACCAACGTCGTCGGCACCCAGAACGTCCTGGAGGCGGCGCGGCGGCACGGCGTGCGGCGGGTCCTGCACACCTCGACCAGCGAGGTCTACGGAACGGCGCTGCGCGCGCCGATCGGCGAGGACCACCCGTTGCAGCCCCAGTCCCCGTACTCCGCCTCGAAGATCGGGGCCGACATGATGGCGCTGAGCTTCCACCACGCCTTCGACCTGCCGGTCACCGTGGTCCGGCCGTTCAACACCTACGGCCCGCGCCAGTCCGCCCGCGCCGTGATCCCCGCGATCCTCGCCCAACTCCACTCCGGGGTACGGGAGCTGCGGATGGGCTCGCTGACCCCGACCCGGGACTTCACCTACGTCACGGACACCGCCGAGGGCTTCCTCGCCCTGGCCGACTGCGACCGCGCGGTCGGCGAGGCGGTGAACCTCGGGACCGGGCACGAGGTCTCGATCGGCGACCTGGCGGGTGCGCTGATCGCCGCCTCCGGCCGTACCGACGTCGAGATCACGGTCGACCCGGCCCGGCTGCGCCCGGCCGGCAGCGAAGTGCACCGGCTGCTGTCCGACAACTCCCGGGCCCGTACCTGGTCGGGCTGGCGGCCGGAGGTCCCGCTGGAGGAGGGGCTGGCCAAGACCTCGGCCTGGGTGGCCGAGCACCTCCACCTGTTCGACCCGAAGCGCTACGCGGTCTGAGGACCGACGCCGTCGGGGGGGCGCGGGGGCCGCCGCCGGGGGGGTGGGGGGCCGGGGGGCGGGGGGGGCGTCGGGGTCAGCGACGTCTGTGTGTGTGTCG
>NZ_JBHYGR010000154.1:0-21356 GCF_042738155.1 Kitasatospora sp. NPDC059088
CCAAGTACGTCCAGTACGAGGCCGACTCGGGCGCACGCCCAGCCGGGCGCCCAACGCCGCGCGCTGATCTGCCAAGATCCGCCGGACAGGCCCTAACCCAGCTCCCCCACCGGCGCCACCACGGCCCCCTGCTTGCCGCACACCCAGTGCGGCTCCGGCCCCAGCTCGGGCTCCACGCTCAGCGCGTGCGGGTCCCCGTCGGCCGCGCAGCCGGTGCACAGCGGCCACCGGCCGTACGCCTCCAGCAGCGCGTCCTGGACGTCCTGGGCGACCAGCCCGAGCACGTACTCGGTGCCGTCCGGCCACTGCTCCAGCCACCAGCGGCGGTGGGTGACGGCCTGTTCCACCAGCGAGACGACGGCGGCGTCCGCCACGTCCCGCGCGGTGAGGTCGGCCAGGATCCGGGCCCGGGCGTTGTGCAGGGCGGTCTCGATGTCGTCGGAAGCCATCCGTCCATTCTCCGCGGCCCGCCCGTGGCTTCAAAACGGGTCCGGGGCCGGAACTCCCCGGAGCCGGAACGCCCCGGGGCGGAAACGCCGCGGGGGCGGCCCCCCGAAGGGAACCGCCCACGCGGACGAGGATCAGCCGATCCGATCGGAGTCCGATCAGGATCAGAAGTCCATGTCACCGCCCGGCATGCCGCCGCCGGCGGCCGCGGCGGCCTTCTCCGGCTTGTCGGCGATGACGGCCTCGGTGGTGAGGAACAGCGCCGCGATGGAGGCGGCGTTCTGCAGCGCGGAGCGGGTGACCTTGGCCGGGTCGATGATGCCCGCGGCGACCAGGTCGACGTACTCGTTGGTGGCGGCGTTCAGGCCGTGACCGGCGGGGAGGTTGCGCACCTTCTCCACCACGACGCCACCCTCCAGGCCGGCGTTGGTCGCGATCTGCTTGATCGGGGCCTCCAGCGCGACCTTGACGATGTTGGCACCGGTGGCCTCGTCGCCCTCCAGCTCCAGCTTGTCGAAGGCGACACCGGCCTGCAGCAGCGCGACGCCACCACCGGCGACGATGCCCTCCTCGACGGCGGCCTTGGCGTTGCGGACGGCGTCCTCGATGCGGTGCTTGCGCTCCTTGAGCTCCACCTCGGTGGCCGCGCCGGCCTTGATGACGGCCACGCCGCCGGCCAGCTTGGCGAGGCGCTCCTGGAGCTTCTCGCGGTCGTAGTCCGAGTCGCTGTTCTCGATCTCGGCGCGGATCTGGTTCACGCGGCCGGCGACCTGGTCGCTGTCGCCGCCACCGTCGACGATGGTGGTCTCGTCCTTGGTGATGACCACCTTGCGGGCGGTGCCCAGCAGGTCGATGCCGGCGTTCTCCAGCTTGAGGCCGACCTCCTCGGAGATCACGGTGCCACCGGTGAGGATGGCGATGTCGCCGAGCATGGCCTTGCGGCGGTCGCCGAAGCCCGGGGCCTTGACGGCGACGGACTTGAAGGTGCCGCGGATCTTGTTCACGACCAGGGTCGACAGGGCCTCGCCCTCGACGTCCTCGGCGATGATGACGAGCGGCTTGCCGCTCTGCATGACCTTCTCCAGCAGCGGGAGCAGGTCCTTGACCGAGCCGATCTTGGAGTTGGCGATGAGGATGTACGGGTCCTCGAACGTCGCCTCCATGCGCTCCAGGTCGGTGGCGAAGTAGGCGGAGATGTAGCCCTTGTCGAAGCGCATGCCCTCGGTGAGCTCGAGCTCCAGACCGAAGGTGTTGCTCTCCTCGACGGTGATGACGCCTTCCTTGCCGACCTTGTCCATGGCCTCGGCGATGAGCTCGCCGATCTGGGTGTCAGCGGCGGAGATGGAGGCGGTGGAGGCGATCTGCTCCTTGGTCTCCACGTCCTTGGCCTGGGCCAGCAGCTGGTCCGAGACGGCGGCGACGGCCTTCTCGATACCGCGCTTGAGGGCCATCGGGTTGGCGCCGGCGGCGACGTTGCGCAGACCCTCGCGAACCAGGGCCTGGGCGAGCACGGTGGCGGTGGTGGTGCCGTCACCCGCGACGTCGTCCGTCTTCTTGGCGACCTCCTTGACGAGCTCCGCGCCGATCTTCTCGTAGGGGTCCTCGAGCTCGATCTCCTTGGCGATGGAGACACCGTCGTTGGTGATCGTGGGGGCGCCCCACTTCTTCTCCAGCACGACGTTGCGGCCCTTGGGGCCGAGCGTGACCTTCACCGCGTCGGCGAGCTGGTTCATGCCACGCTCAAGGCCGCGGCGAGCTTCCTCATCAAAGGCGATGATCTTGGCCATCAGAAGTGGTCCTCCGGGACACGGTCGACTGCTCGGACCAAGGGGTGCCCGCGACGGACGGCCCTGGTGTGCGGAGGTCCATTCCCCTGCCGCTCCCGGGGGCCTCACCGACCCGGTCCGCTGTCACTCTCACACTGTGAGTGCTAACGCCAATGATTAGCACTCCGGGTGGTCGAGTGCAAGCCCCACGGCCGACCCGCGAGCCGCCGCCCACCTCCGCCCGCCCCCGCCCGGCACCCCGGACGGCCCGGCGCGGGAACGCGAACGGGCCCGTACGACGCGTGTCGTACGGGCCCGTCGAGAAGCGAGTGGTCACCAGCCGTGGGCCGCGCCGAGCTCCTGGGTTCCGGAAGAGGTCAGACCGCCGCGCGGACCATGTCCGCCTGCGGGCCCTTCTGTCCCTGGGAGATCTCGAACTCGACCCGCTGGCCCTCCTCGAGGGTGCGGTAGCCGTCCATCTGGATCGCGCTGTAGTGGACGAAGACGTCCGCACCACCGTCGACCGCGATGAAGCCGTAGCCCTTCTCCGCGTTGAACCACTTGACGGTGCCCTGAGCCATTCCGAACTCCCCTAGTGCTGTGCTGGCCCTTCACGGGCCAGCAGGTCGCGGGCCCGGGTCTGGTTTGAAGGCCGGCCCGGGGAACCCCCCCTGGACGCAGCCGTGCACGCCGCAATCCTCCGCACGGGGGCGCCGGACGGCTTCCGTGAGCGGTTGATTACGTCGACCGCCGCTGAATGTATCCGGATCGACGCCCTCTGCAACAGGGTCCGCCGCCGGGAATTCCGCAGCCCCGTCGAGAGACAAGAGCGAACAAACCGGGAGGAAATCGGCAATTAGCGCCGGACATAGCGGACGAATTACTCAAATGCCTGCAGGAATTCTGACATCTGCCTGACATGTTTCACCGCCCGGGCCCCGGGCCGGTCTCAGCGCCCGGACGGGCTCCGGCGAAGCACCCACCGCCGGAAGGGGAAGCCCTGTTCCCAGCAGAGCCACACTCTACTCCGACTCGGACCGAAAATATTCCCACCGAAATGCCGACGGCCGTCCGCCGCCGCCCGCGCGCCGCGCACGAGAAACGCGCGCGCCGGCCCCGCGCGCAACGCGGCCACCCCCCCCTCCCAACAAAAATACCCCCCCACTCAGGCCGGCCGCGCGGCGGGCGGTCGTGCGGGGTTAACCCGCCCCGGCCCCACGGCCGGGAAGCGGGAACGGCTCAGCAGCCGCCGGCCACCGCCGGAATGATCGAAACGCTCGCACCGTCCGCGATCCCGGTCGCCAGGCCCTCGGCGAACCGCACGTCGTCGTCGTTCACGTACACGTTGACGAAGCGGCGCAGCTTGCCGGTGTCGTCCAGGATCCGGGCCGCGATGCCCGCGTGGTTGCGCTCCAGGTCGGCGATGACCTCGCCCAGGGTGGCCCCCTCGGCGGGCACCTCGGCCGCACCGCCGGTGTAGGTGCGCAGGATGGTGGGGATGCGGACGTTGGCGCTCATGACTCTCCTAGCGGGGTGGGGGGTGGATCAGACGGACGCGAGGCCGGCGGCGTGGAAGGAGTCCAGCGTCGGGCGGATGACGGCGGTCATGCCCGCCTCGGAGACGGCGTCCAGCGTCTTCAGGCCGTCCCCGGTGTTGATCGCGACGGTCTCCTTGGACGGGTCCAGCTGACCGGTCTCCACGAGCTTCTTCAGCACACCGACGGTCACCCCGCCCGCGGTCTCCGCGAAGATCCCCTCGGTCCGGGCCAGCAGCCGGATCGCCGCCACCACCTCCGCGTCCGTGACGTCCTCCACCGCGCCGCCGGTCCGGCGGGCGATGTCCAGCACGTACGGGCCGTCCGCCGGGTTGCCGATCGCCAGCGACTTGGCGATGGTGTCCGGCTTCACCGGCCTGATCACGTCCCGGCCGGCCTTGAACGCCGCCGACACCGGCGAGCAGCCCTCCGCCTGGGCGCCGAAGATCCGGTACGGCCGGTCCTCCACCAGGCCCAGCTTGATCAGCTCCTGCAGACCCTTGTCGATCTTCGTCAGCTGCGAGCCCGAGGCGATCGGGATGACGATCTGCTCCGGCAGCCGCCAGCCGAGCTGCTCGCAGATCTCGTACGCCAGCGTCTTGGAGCCCTCGCCGTAGTACGGCCGCAGATTGACGTTGACGAAGCCCCAGCCCTCGCCGGCCGGGTCCCCGATCAGCTCCGAGCAGAACCGGTTCACGTCGTCGTAGTTGCCCTCGATGCCGACCAGCTCACCGCCGTACACCCCGGCCATCACGACCTTGCCCTGCTCCAGGTCGTGCGGGATGAACACGCAGGAGCGGAACCCGGCCCGGGCCGCCGCCGCACCCACCGCACCGGCCAGGTTGCCGGTCGACGAGCAGGACAGCGTGGTGTAGCCGAACGCCCGGGCCGCCTCGATCGCGCAGGCCACCACCCGGTCCTTGAACGAGTGCGTCGGGTTGCCCGAGTCGTCCTTGACGTGCAGCTGCGCGGTGAACCCGAGCTCCCGGCCCAGGTTGTCCGCCTTCACCAGCGGGGTCCAGCCGGGGTTCAGGTTGGGCTTCGAGGCGACGTCGGCCGGCACCGGCAGCAGCGGCGCGTACCGCCAGATGGACGCGGGGCCGGACTCGATCCGCCTGCGCAGCTCCTCGGCGCGCTCGCCGCCGAACTCGTAGGCGATCTCCAGCGGCCCGAAGCACTCCACACAGGCGAAGCTGGGGCCGAGCGGGAAGCGGGTTCCGCACTCCCGACAGGACAGGGCGGCGGCGGGGCCGAGGTCGACGGAAACAGGTGCGGCGATGTCGATAGCCATGATGGCGGAGGCCTCTCTCCTCATCTTCCCCGCGGCGCGGTCGCGCCACAGGCCGGAATTGGCACCTGTCCCGCCGGGGCCTGTCAACGACAGCCGAGCGAGAAGGTTGCCGGGACGTCAACGGGCCGTTCCCTCAGTCCCTCTGGATGAGCTTGTGAAATTGTGGTGGTGCGCAGCGGCGACCCCGGCGTGCAAAGGTCCGACCGCTGTACGAAGACTGTATCCGAAGGCGCCAACCCTGAACGGGACCGTCCGCCAAGCGAGATGACCCGTCCCACCCGATCCCGCCGAGGAGAGTCACCGTGCCCGCCGAACCGACCCACGCCCTCCTCCCACAGGCGGCGTCCTGGCTCCGCCGCCGCTCGTGGAGCGCGGCCGAGCGGCCGGTCGACGCCCTCCTCGCCGCCAAACGGCGTACCGGCCGGACGGTCAGCGTCGTCCTCCCCGCCCTCGACGAGGAGGCCACCGTCGGCGACATCGTCCGCACCGTCCGGCGCGAGCTCATGGACCGGATCCCGCTCGTCGACGAACTCGTCGTGGTCGACTCCGGCTCCACCGACGCCACCGCCGCCGTCGCCGCCGAGGCCGGCGCCCGGGTGGAACACCGCGACCGGATCCTCCCCCGGCTGCCCGCCGTCCCCGGCAAGGGCGAGGTGCTCTGGCGCTCCCTGCTGGTCACCCACGGCGACATCGTCTGCTTCATCGACGCCGACCTGCGCGAGTTCGACCCGGCCTTCGTCTCCGGCATCGTCGGCCCGCTGCTCACCGACCCCGACATCCACCTGGTCAAGGCCATGTACGACCGCCCGCTCGAGACCGAAAGCGGCGCGATCGTCCCGGCCGGCGGCGGCCGGGTCACCGAACTCGTCGCCCGCCCCCTGCTCAACCTCCACTGGCCGGAACTCGCCGGCTTCGTCCAGCCCCTCGGCGGCGAGTACGCGGCCCGCCGCTCACTGCTCGAACGGCTGCCCTTCCCCACCGGCTACGGCGTCGAACTCGGCCTCCTGGTCGACGCCCTGGACCAGGTCGGCCTCGACGCGCTGGCCCAGGTCGACGTCGGCGTGCGGCACCACCGCCACCAGGACGGCCAGGCCCTCGGCCGGATGGCCGCCACCATCTACCGCACCGCCCTGGAACGCCTCGACCGCTCCCACCGCCTCAAGGCCTCCGCCGACCTCGTCCACCCCCACCTCACCCAGTTCACCCGCGACCCCCACACCCGCGCCTTCACCGCCCACACCCACCCCGTGACGGCCCTGGAACGCCCCCCGATGCACACCGTCCCGGAATACGCCACCCGCCGCTGACGGGTTTGCCGCCCCGACCCCCCGGCAACATCCCAACCATGGGCGATCTCACGACCGAACGTTCGAGTGCGACCGGAACCGCCCCCGTCCTGGTGGCCTCCAACCGGGGACCGGTGTCCTTCGGCACCGCCGACGACGGCACGCTGACCCTGCGCCGCGGCGGCGGGGGCCTGGTCTCCGGCCTGTCCGCGATCGACGACCCCACCGCCGTCTGGGTCTGCGCCGCGCTGAGCGACGCCGACCGCAGAGCCGCCCGGGAGGCCCCCGCCGGCCGCCTCGACCTCGCCGGGCACGAGGTCGGCGGACAGGCCGTACGGATGCTCGACATCGACCCGGAGACCTTCGCCCGCGCCTACAACGGCGTCGCCAACTCCACCCTCTGGTTCGTCCACCACCTGCTCTACGCGACCCCCACCGCGCCCTCCTTCGACGCCGGCTTCCGCACCGAGTGGGCCGCCTACCAGGCGTACAACGCCGCCTTCGCCGACGCCCTCGCCGCCGAGGCCGCCCCGGGAGCCGCCGTCCTGGTCCAGGACTACCACCTCTCCCTCACCCCGGCGCTGCTCCGCGAAGCCCGCCCCGACCTGCGGATCGGCCACTTCTCCCACACCCCGTGGGCGCCGCCCGAGTACTACCGGCTGCTCCCCGACGACGTCGCCCGGGCCGTCCTGACCGGCATCCTCGGCGCCGACCGGGCCGGCTTCCTCACCGAACGCTGGGCCCGCGCCTTCGCCGCCTGCTGCGAGGACCTGCTCGGCGCCGCCTTCGACCCGGCCGCCCTCACCGTCACCCACGAGGGCCGCACCACCCACCTGGGCGTGCACGCCCTCGGCGCCGACACCGACTTCCTGCGCGAACGCGCCCACCGCCCCGACGTCGACGAACGCCTCGCCGCCCTCCGGGCCGCCGTCGGCGACCGCCGCACCATCGTCCGGGTCGACCGCACCGAGCTGAGCAAGAACATCGTCCGCGGCCTCCAGGCCTACCGGCACCTGCTCCGCACCCGCCCCGAGTGGCACGACCGGGTGGTCCACATCGCCTTCGCCTACCCGTCCCGGACCGACCTCGCCGAGTACCGCGACTACACCGCCGCCGTCGAACGCCTCGCGACCGCCATCAACGCCGAGTTCGCCACCCCCGCCTGGCAGCCCCTGATCCTGCACGTCAACGACGACTTCCCGCGCAGCCTCGCCGCCTACCGCCTCGCCGACGTGGCCCTCGTCAACCCGATCCGGGACGGCATGAACCTGGTCGCCAAGGAGGTCCCGGTGGTCTCCGACCACGGCTGCGCCCTCGTCCTGTCCCGCGAGGCCGGCGCCCACGCCGAACTCGGCGACGACGCCCTCACCGTCAACCCGTACGACGTCATCGCCACCGCCGAGGCCCTGCACACCGGCCTCACCATGAGCCCCGGGGAACGCGCCGACCGCACCAAGCGCCTGGCCGCCGCGGCCACCGCGCTCCCCCCGCAGCAGTGGTTCCTCGACCAGCTCAACCAGCTCAACGCCCTCTGAGGGCCTCCCCCAACGCCCCCAACAGCTCCACCACCCCGTCGGGCCCGTCGACCACCACGTCCGCCAGGTCGGCGAGCTCCCGCACCGGCGCGTCCCCCACCGCGCCGGCACACACCAACAGCCCGGCCAGCCCCTGCCCCCGCAACTCCTCCACCGCCCGGAACGCCGCCACGTCCCCCAGGTCGTCCCCCGCGTACAGCACCGCCCGCGCCCCGCGCTCGCGCAGGAACCCGGTCAGCGCCGCCCCCTTGTCCACCCCCGGCGGCCGCAACTCCAGCACCAGCCGCCCGGGCTCCACCACCAGCCCGTACTCGGCCGCCAACTCCCCCACCGGTCCGCGCAACGACTCCAGTGCCCGCTCCGGCTCCGCCGTACGCCGCGTGTGCACCGCCACCGAGCGCCCCTTGTCCTCCACCCACGTCCCCTCGGGCGCCCCCACCCGCTCCAACACCCCCGGCAACGCGCCCCGCACCCCCGCGACCCCCGGATGCACCTCCGGCGCCGAGAGCTCACCCGCCTCCCACCGCTCGGCCCCGTAGTGCCCCAGCACCACCAGCCCCGGCACCCCGGCGAACCCCCCGTACTCCGCCGCCAACCCCGCCGGCCGCCCGGTCACGACCACGACGGCCCCCACCACCGCCGCCAACCCCCGCAACGCCCCCACCACGCCCGGATGCGCCCGCGCCCGCGAGGGATCCGCCACGATCGGCGCCAACGTCCCGTCGAAGTCCAGGGCGACCACCGCCTCACCGGGCGCCGCCAGCACCGCCCGCAACCCGTCCCGCCCGGCCTCGGTCGCCGGCACCACCATCTCGTCAAGACCCATACCGACACCCATACCCCGCCCCCAAGGACGCACCCACCCACCAACACCCGCGCCCCCACCAACACCCACCCCCCACCCACCTCCCCACCCGACCGAGGCGAGAGGGACGCGCTGCGGGAGGGGGCGGTGGAGGGGGTGGGTGCGGAGAGGGGCGTTGCGGGTGATTTTCAGACCGCCAACGGTCTCAACCCCCCCTCGATGAGGGTCGGCGGTCGGAAAATCACCCAGCCCCCGGAGCGCCCACCCCCGGAACCGCCCCCGGACCAAAACCCCCCCCCCCCGACACCCCCGCCCCCCCACGCCCCCCCCGCCGGCGCTTCGAAATGTGGCGACGTGAGCCGGAGGCCTACCGCGCCACGACGTGCGCTCTCACGGCATAGCAGGCCGTCGGAACGTCTCTGGCCTGAGCCTTGGGCCGTTCACGAGAGCCAGGGCCTCAATCGGCTTCGGATCACCGATCGCGGCTTCGGTAGAACTCGCTCTCGCTACGAACGAATTCCTCCCATCGAGAAATCAGGGCATCGATGCCTGTCCTCTGCCCCGGCTGTGCCGGCATGTAACGAATGAAGCCGTCCATTTCCGAAGGGTAGTTGAAGTCCGCGTAGAGCATTTCAACCAATCCCAGTGCGTCACCCAGACTCTCACGATTCTCGTAGGCCCAGGCAAGCGCCAAGTATCGCCACACTTTCCACATGTCGTCGGAAGTGCGGTCTGCATCGACGCCTTCGAGAATCCCTTCAACCTGATCGGCCTCGTCGGACAGAAGGAGTGCAAGTTCCTCCTCTGCCTGTGACACAGAGCCGATGCTGAGGCGTTGCACACACAGATCGATGACGCCATCCGCGCCAATCCATCCTTCGCGGTACCCATGCGCGAGTTCCGCCAGGCTGAGATGGACACGCGGTTCGATGAAATCCGCTGGAATCTTGAACTTCAGAAGGTCACTCATGGCTTATTTGGGATTCCGTTGATCGTTCCGCCCTTGACAAACACCTGGTGAGATACTACCTGGGTTCCGTGCTGGTCTTCAACGAGCCACTCGAAGCGGCCTGCGTTACCGTTCACCTCACCGGGCATCTGGATGAGAACGCGCTGCTTTCCGTCGCCTCCGGTGATCGTGAAAATCTTGCCCTTGGTAGGAATATCGGCGACCACCAGGTCGGGCGCGCGATGCAGCGTGTCACGTTTCGTCCCGGAGCCCCATCGCGGCAGGTTCTCAACCGCGCGCCGTGCTTCCTCCAATGAGGGCAGGCAGCGGCTCTTTCCGACACACTTGATCGTGGAGCTTGTTACCTTGGCAACCTCCTCAATGGTCTTAGCCTTCTTGGCGATTTGCGCGAACCTACCGGCAGGGAATGCACCGATGGCGAGTTCCGCGCAGGCACTGACACTCTTCTGCTTGATGCATTCCTCTGCGGTGTCCACGCCCAGGACGGTCTTGGTGATTCGGGTGACCGCCGTCAGGTAGGGTTCGGCGACCCTTC
Source organism: Kitasatospora sp. NPDC059088 (assembly GCF_042738155.1). Taxonomy (NCBI): domain Bacteria; kingdom Bacillati; phylum Actinomycetota; class Actinomycetes; order Kitasatosporales; family Streptomycetaceae; genus Kitasatospora; species Kitasatospora sp. NPDC059088. The sequence goes on from NZ_JBHYGR010000154.1 coordinate 10,171, forward strand.
CCATCTCGGTCATGTCGTCCAGCGGGGCGTACCCCCAGATTCCCTTTTTCTTCGGCGAGCACGCGGAGAGGTTGGGCATCTTGGTACAGCCGATAATCTTTCCGTTCCGCTCAGCCTCCATCCCCTGCTCCCGCGCGGCGTTCCCGATCTGCGCTTCGAGTTCCTTCTTGAACTCCTCCTCGACCTGCTTGGCGTCGGCGTCGATGCCAGGTTGCTCCGCCTTCAGTGCTTCGGGACGCTCCTGGCGTTGCTTCTCCGCGACGATGCCCCAGGCCTCGGCCTCGGCCTGTCCGGCCCGCGTAGCGTCCTTGCCTGCGGCGATCGAGGACGCGCGGGCATCGGTCGCGGCCTCACGGGCCGAGTCGGCGGACCAGCGCGCCTGGTTTGCGGAGGCCCGGGCACGTGCGGCGGAGGCCGCGGCCTTGCCGGCGTCGCGCGCGGCGGCCTGGGACGCAGTGCGGGCGGTGGTGGCGGAGGAGGTGGCGCGGGATGCGGAGGCCTCGGCGTCCTTGGCGGAGGTCTTCGCGTTCTCGGCGAACCGGCCGGCCTGGTCGGCAGCGTCACGGGCCTGTTTACGGGCGTTGTCAGCCTCTGCCGACGCATTGTTGGCCACGGCCGCAGCCTCGGTGGCCTCCCAGGCGTCCTGCTGCGCCTTTGCCGCGGTCTGGGACGCCTCGGCGATCATGCGGCGCATCTGCGCAGCGTGGGTGGTGGCGAGCTGGTCCTTTCGGTCGGCCACGTACTGGCCGGTCGTCAGGAAGTCGTGGACCAGCTCGGGTGTGCCGGCCAGCGCGATCCTGGCCGTGGCCTGGACCTCCGGGCCGCCGGTCGCGATCAGCTGGTAGGCGTCGGCGCGTTCGTCGATCCGGCGGGCCGTGTGCTGACCGGTCATCAGGAAGGCGGCAACGGCCTTGGGTGATCCGTCGCGCAGGGCCTTCTGGGCGGCCTCCTTGACGCTGGTGCCGCCGGTGGCGATCACCTGGTAGACCCGGGCGCGGTTGTCGGTGCCCGCGGCCTCGAACTGGCCGGTTGTGTAGAACGCCTTGACCTGGTCGGCGTCGCCCTTCAGTGCCTGTGTGGCGGCGGTTCGCACGGCCTCGTCGGGGCTGTCCTGGGCGATCTCGACCACGCTCTGCCGCAGGTCTTCCTGCTCGGCCTTGCCACGGCCGGTGCGTAGCCAGTCGAGGACGGTTTCGTCGCCGCTGGAGAGGGCGTTGGCGGCGGCTTCCTGGCTCCAGGGGCCGCCTGTCTTCATTGCCGCAAGTGCAGCCTTGCGGCCCTTGGCGGCGAGAGCCTTCGGGTCTGCGTCGGGCCGGTTGGCCTCGGCCGTCAGGGCGGCCGCCTCCTGATCCTGTGCCTGCAGGCCGGCGAGCACGCTGCCGATGCCGGCGGTGTCCTCGTCGTCGTCGCTCTTCAGGTCGCGGGCGGATTCGACGGCGGCTGCGGTGCGGGCGGAGAGTTCCTCGGCTTCGGTCTTGCGGGCGAGCTCGTAGACACCGCCAGCGGACTTGACCGCCTCGCTCGCGGTGTTCGCGGCCTTCCTGGCCTCCTCGGCCTGGCGGGTGGACTCGACTGCTGCTTCAGCGGACTGGCCTGCGTGCTGGGCGGCATTGTCCGCAGCGGTGGCGGCGTTCTCGGCATGGGTGGCGGCGGAGTTGGCGGCGTCACGAGCCTGGTAGGCGGCCGCGGCGGACTGGCGGGCCAGTGCCGCGGAGGCGCTCGCCGCCCGGTCTGCCTCAGTGGCGTGGCGGCGGGCCTGCTCGGCCGCGCTCTGCGCACGGCTGGATCCGGAACCGGCGGCCTTCGCCAGGCGAGAGGCCTTCTCTGCGGAGTCGGCGGCAGCCTTGGCGTTGCCGCCGGCGCTCTTGGCGGCGCCCGATGCCTCGGCGGCGGCGTCGGAGGCCGCGCCGGCGCGGTCGGCTGCCTGCGCCGCGCGCTTTGCCTCCCTGGCGGCGTCCCGTGCCTCCTCGGCGCGTTGGCGGGCCTCGGCGGCCTTGCCCGCGTCCGCGCCGGCGGCGCCTGCCGCCCTTCGGGCATTGGATGCGGCCAGCGCGGCACCGGTCGCGGCGCTGGCGGCCTGGGCGGCGGCGTTGGTGGCGATGCGGGAGGCCCGGTTGGCGGCTCCAGCGGCGGAGACGGCCTCCTGGGAAGCGGCCGCGGCGCCTTGAGCGGCATCCGCTGCCTTGCCTGCGGCTTCGGTGGCGCGCGTCAGGTCCTTGCCTGCCGCTTCGGTCTCCTTGGCCGCGTCCTCCGCGTTCTTCCTGGCCTGCTGGGATTCGTCGACTGCTCGCGCCGACGCGTCCTTGGCGGAGTTCTTCGCGGCCTCGGCCTGGGCGCCGGCGAGTTCGGCCTGGTCGGCGAGTTGCGAGATGGTGGCGCGTTCTTGGTCCCGGGCACGGGCCACGAACTGACCCACCTCCAGGAACTCCACCACGTCGGTCGGCGTACCGCCGCGCAGGACGACTTTGGCGGCCTCCTTCGTTGCCGGGCCGCCGGCGGCGAGGAGCTGCCAGACCCGAACGCGGTTGTCAGTCTCCTGGGCTTCGTACTGGCTCTTCTCGAGGTACTTCTTCAGGTCCTCGGGGGTGCCCTTGAGGGCTTCGACGGCCTGTTCCTTGACGCTCACGCCGCCGGTGGCGATGAGTTGGTAGGCAGCGACCCGTCGGTCCTGATCCAGCGGGGCTTTCCAGCCGTCGTTGAGGAACGCGCGCAGGTCCTCCGGTGAGCCCCTCAGAGCCTTGGTGGTGGCTTCGCGCACACCAGCTCCGCCGAGGGCGATCATCCGGTACGCGTCGACGCGGTCGTCCTGGTACTGCGCATGGGCCTTGTCGGTTCCGAGGAAGCGCTCTACGTCCTCGTCCGAACCGGTCAGCGCGGTCTCAGCGGCGGCCTTTACTCCAGGACCGCCAATGTTCCAGAAGCCGACCACCTGGGCCCGGGCCGTTAGGACGGCAAGGGCCGGTTCAGGGGTAGAGCCCGTTGCGAATGCGGGTGCGGAGCCGAGCAGGCCAGCCGTGAGCGCCGCTGGCAGCAGGAGGGCCCACGCACGGCGCAACTGCGGTATCCGCCGACTCCCTTCGACGTGTCCCGGCGCTCCGGGGGAGCGCGAGGGCTGTTTCACAATCCGTTCCTCTCAGGGGGGGTGTTGCTATACGAACTCACCGTTCGATGCCCAGATAGGTCCGTTCCGCCGGACAAACATGCAGGTCAGGGTGCTGCATCGATCATGGGTCGGCCAGTCAGGTAGGCCGTCAGCGCTTGCGAGAAGGCCTCTACTGCGCGACTTGAATGAAGTCTTTGGCGAGTGATTGCTGGTATCTTACGCATGCTTTACTAAGTCATCGCACAATCTGGCGCCCTGGGCCATCGCCCAGGCGCCACATCAGGACCGGAAGGCCCGAAGCATGCTGATATCCCGATCCCCGAAGGCCGTTCTGGTGGGCGCCGTTGGCGTCCTGGCCGCTGGCATCGGCTTCGCCTCTCTCACTACTGCTCAGGCGGCCCCGCAGGGTCCTGTCGGCACTGTCGCAGCAGACGGCTCCATGCCTTCCGCCGTCGAGGACTTCCAGCACCCCGGTGCCGATCGCATCCTCAGGGACCGGAAGATCTCTCTCAAGCAGGGCGACGGGCACATCCGCCTGAAGGAGGGGCCGGGCTTCAGCGTCCCGAAGGACTGCCAGGCCTCGAACGAGATCTTCGTCGAGACCCGCCGGGACAACTACGGCTTCTGTTTCGCCGTCACCGGCAGAATCGGCTACCTCTCCATGGAGGTCCCCGACGTCTTCGGCATCCAGACCGAAGACCGTGCCGTCACCGCCCGCCTCGTCGCCGCAGGCCAGGAAAAGAAGGTCGACGTCGCACCCAAGTCGAACGAGCCCGTCGGTGAGAGCCTGCCCGGCGGCAAGCGCTCCGTCCTCGTCGAACTGCGCGTCACCGGCTGACCGGCACAGCCGTCCCGCGCACTCGTCTCGTTCCTCCCGCGATCTCCCAAGGACCGAAGTCTTGTCTGGCACCACCACGCGCACCTCCTGGAAGGCTGCGCTTCTGGCCACCGCCCTCACCACAGGTACTCTCGCCACGTTCTCCGCGACCCCGGCGGGTGCCGTGGCCGGCGCCCCGACGGCCGACGGCTCCTCCGCCTTCACCGTCAGGCTCGCGATCGGCGACAACGTGCGGGCCTGTACCGGTGCTCTCGTGGACCGGTACTGGGTGCTCACCGCCGCGTCGTGCTTCGCCGACGACCCCGCCCAGCCCCAGGCGCTGGCCGCTGGGGCGCCGAAGTGGAAGACCACCGCGACCATCGCGGGCAAGAGCGTCGATGTAGTCGAGCTGGCGCCCCGTCAGGACCGTGACCTCGTCATGGCCCGCTTGGCCGTCCCCGTCACGGGCATCGCCCCGCTGCCCGTCGCCACCACCGCACCCGCCATCGGGCAGAGCGTGCGGGTGAACGGCTACGGGCGGACCAAGGACGAGTGGGTGCCGGACAAGCCCCACACCGCCACCTTCACTCTGGACACGGTGAGTGCGGGCGGGATCGGTATCACCGGCACCGGGGGTGCCGCGGTCTGCAAGGGCGACACCGGCGCCCCCGCTGTCCGCGAGACGAACGGACGGGCCGAGCTCGTCGCAGTGGCCTCGCGTTCCTGGCAGGGCGGCTGCCTCGGCGAGACCGAGACCCGCACCGGGGCCTACGGCACCCGCGTCGACGACATGGCCGACTGGATCCAGCAGGTTCTCACCCTGACGCCGGACAACCGCACGGCCACGGTCTACGAGCCGGCGGCCCAGACCTCCGAGGTCTTCCAGCTCAGAAGTGACCGGCAGATCTACGGGTCGTCCTTCAAGTCCGGCAGCACGGGCTGGAGTCCGTGGCAGCTCCTGGCCCCCCGTGAGTTCGTCAGCGGCCCCACTGCCGTCTACCACGCGGACAAGAACACCACCGAGGTCTTCGCGATCGGCACCGACCAGCAGGTCTACCACTCCTGGCACACCCCCGGCTCGAGCACCTGGGCCGACTGGCAGCTCCTCACCCCCGGCAAGGTCATCGGCCCCCTGCAGGCCGTCTACCACGCCGACAAGAACACCATCGAGGTCATCGCGCTCGGTGACGACCAGCAGATCAAGCACGCGTGGTACACCACCGGCGAGACCTCCTGGAGCGGCTGGAGCCTGGTAGCGCCCGGCAAGTTCACCACGCTGAACGCCCAGTACGTCGGCGACCGCCGTACCAGCCAGATCTATGCCATCGGCGACGACGGGCAGATCTACCAGTCCTACTACACCACCGGCGCCACCGGCTGGACCCCGTGGCGGCTCCTGGCCCCCGGCCGGTACATCGCGCTCACCAGCGTCTACCAGGCCGACAAGAAGACCATCGAGGTCGTCGCACTCGACGACAACCGGCAGATCAAGCACGCCTGGTACAGCGATGCGACCTGGACCTGGAGCAACTTCCAGCCCATCGCCGCCGGCACCTTCACCGCGCTCAGCAGCGTCTACCAGGCCGACAAGAACACCATCGAGGTCGTCGCACTCGACGACAACCGGCAGATCAAGCACGCCTGGTACACCACCGGCTCCACCGGCTGGAGTTCCTGGACCCCCGTCGCGCCTGTGGCCCCCGGCAAGTTCGCCACCGTTCCCACCACGCTCTACCACGCCGACAAGAACACCGTCGAGACCATCGCCGTCGGAGACGACCAGCAGGTCTACCACGCCTGGTACACCACCGGCACCTCCGCTTGGAGCCCCTGGACCAAGCTCCCGTAACAACCTCGAAACCCGTCCTTGCCCGCCCGTGACCCGGCGGGCAAGGACGCCATCGGAGACGGTCTCCAGAACAGGGGCCAGGCGAACTCGCCCGCCCCGCCCCAGGAGCGGTCCTACTCCCGCTGCTTCGCCGCCTCGCCGGTCCAACTCGGTGCCGGGCCGCTGGCCGCCCCGGCTGCGGACGCGAAGGGTGCGGTGGCGAGGGCCGGGGCTACTGGGCCCCGACCATCCTCATCGAGCTGCGCGTCATCGCTTGGCCCGCCTTTTCAATCCTCTTCATCTGACGGGAATCCCTAGCAATGCCCCACCAGCCTTCGTCCCGTTCCCGGCGAACGAACCTGCTTGCCGTTGCCGCGGTCACTGGCGCGCTGACCACTCTCTTCACCGCTCCGGCGGGTGCCGTGGCCGGAGCCTCGGCGGCCGACGGTACCTACGCCTACACCGCCAGGCTCGCGATCGGCGACAACGTGCGGGCCTGTACCGGTGCTCTCGTGGACCGGTACTGGGTGCTCACCGCCGCGTCGTGCTTCGCCGACGACCCCGCCCAGCCCCAGGCGCTGGCCGCTGGGGCGCCGAAGTGGAAGACCACCGCGACCATCGCGGGCAAGAGCGTCGATGTAGTCGAGCTGGCGCCCCGTCAGGACCGTGACCTCGTCATGGCCCGCTTGGCCGTCCCCGTCACGGGCATCGCCCCGCTGCCCGTCGCCACCACCGCACCCGCCATCGGGCAGAGCGTGCGGGTGAACGGCTACGGGCGGACCAAGGACGAGTGGGTGCCGGACAAGCCCCACACCGCCACCTTCACTCTGGACACGGTGAGTGCGGGCGGGATCGGTATCACCGGCACCGGGGGTGCCGCGGTCTGCAAGGGCGACACCGGCGCCCCCACCATCCGCGAGGCCAACGGCAAGACCGAGCTCGTCGCGGTGGCCTCGCGTTCCTGGCAGGGCGGCTGCCTCGGCGAGACCGAGACCCGCACCGGGGCCTACGGCACCCGCGTCGACGACATCGCCGGATGGATCCAGCAGACCGTGTCCGCATGGGGCGTCAAGGTCGACTACTCCTCCGCCGTCGTGAACTCCGTGTACAACCCGGACACCAGGACGGCCTACATCTTCGCCCTGGGCACCGACGGGGTCCTCGCCTACAACTCCAAGACCGAGAACCAGGATTGGAGCGGCTGGTCGACCCTGGAGAGGTGGCAGTTCACCGGCATCCCCTCCACCGTCTACAACCCCGCCACCAAGACCCTCGAGCTCTTCGCCGTCGGCAAGGACGGCAAGCTCTGCCGCAACCACTGGGACCCGGACGCCAAGAAGTGGATGGGCTGGGCCGCCCTGCCCGGCATCTCCAACCTCAAGGCCAACCCCGTCGCCGTGTTCAACCCCTCGAACCGGACCGCGGAGGTGTTCGCCCTGACCGCCGACGGCTACATGGCCCACTCCTACAGCGACAACGGCAAGCCCTGGGACGACGTCCGCCCCCACGGCGACTGGCAGTTCAACGGCACCCCCACCGCCGTCTACAACGCGGCCGCCGACGCCGTCGAGCTCTTCGACACCACCAGCCGCAACGAACTCGGCCACCGCTACTGGGACAACAAGACGAAGTCCTGGAGCGACTGGGGCGTCATCAGCGGCCCCGCCGTCACCGGCAGCCCCACCGCCGTCGTGAACCCCGCCAACGACAGCGCCGAGGTCTTCGTCACCACCACGAACGGCACCATGGCCCACAGCTACAGCCTCAACGGCTCCCGCTGGAACGACGTCACCACCATGAGCGACTGGCAGTTCAACGGCACCCCCACCACCGTCTACAACCCCGCCGCTAACGCCGTCGAACTCTTCGCCGTCCGCACCAACGGCCAACTCGGCCACGCCTACTGGGCCCCCGACACCAAGAAGTGGAGCGGCTGGAGCACCATCAGCGACTGGAAGTTCTCCGGCACCCCCTCCGCCACCTACAACGCCTACACCAACACCCTCGAACTCTTCGCCACCGGCACCAACGGCACCATGTCCCGCGCCACCTACCGCGACAACAAGTGGCTCACCTGGGAAACCATGCCCGGCTGGACCTTCGCCACCACCGGCTGACCCCGATCAGCCAGTCGACCGCGCCGCGCCCCAGGCCACTCCCACCCGCCTGAAGCCCGCCGATCATCAGATACCGCGGTCCACACGCCGGCGACGGAACAGGCAATAGATGCCGTTCCGTCGCCAGCGCGTTGAGAACCCGCAGCTTGACAGCTCAGAGGGTCACGCCGACTTCGAGGTGGGCATCGATCCGCGGCCACGCCGGCGACTCTGCCGACACCGCCGACGACCCTGCACCCTCGGTGGTCCCGGCGGCCTCACCGGCAGTGGCCGGGGCGGCCAGTTGTGGCTGCACACGGTGGGTACGCGCCCCGGGCCTCGGAGGTGTGGTTGCTGACGTGCTGCCATATCGGCCTGCAGGTCGGCGGCACACTCGTACTCCGGGCCCGCTGCAGAGCCCGCGGGATCTCCTCAAGGGACTTCCCGGCCGTCCGACGACGCGCCCTGTGGCGGACATCGCCCCGCACGTGTTCCCGGTCTCCGAGCCCGTCCTCGTACAGATCACGGGGACCTGATCCGATCGGAGGATGTTGGTGCATATCGCTGCGCGCGGCTCAAGCAAGCTGCGGAGCCGGGGCGACCCGGTGGGGTCGTCCACCCGCTGTTCGCCGTCCGGGCAGGCCGCGTCTTCGCGGGTTACATCAACAACACGATCATCCCGGTGCTCTGCCGCAAGGCTGGCGTCCCTGCCGGCGATGTCCGCGGGACCATCACCAGTTGCTGGGCCCGGTCCACCATCGCCAGCCGGCTCTACAACGTCAAGGAGCCGATGACGCTGTTCGAGCTGCAGCTCTGGCTCGGACGCCGCTCACCGCAATCCATTCAGTACTACGCGACGATCACGTTTAGCATCCTCACGGAGGCATTCGCCGAGGCCGGTTACTCCGCCCGCAACGCCCGCACGGCTGAAGTCCCTCTCGACTGCGACGCCATCACCTCCGGGGCCCCAACCACCGGCGAACCATGGCAGTACTACGATCTCGGTCACGGCTCTGCTCCTACTCGTTCTTCGAACAGCGCCGGTACCGGATGGCCTGCGCCCGCTGTGATCTCTACACGTCCATGGAATCGACGAAAGCTCATCTTGTCGAAGCCAAGGCCGACTTGCAGCGCATGCTCGTGAGCATTCCGCTCACCAAAGAGGAACGCGTCGCCGTCGACGACGGCCAGAACGCCCGCGGCTGCCTTCTCGAGCGCCTTGCCGAGGTGGCCGTCCCAGTCGGCCCGACCCCGGACGAGCTCCGCGCCGAACCTCGTCCACCCCTGCCACTGACTGTCCGATCACCAACCGACTCCCCCGACCGAAAGTGCTGCTGACATGCGACCCGCACTCTTCACCGTCGACCTCCCGGGCCCGGGACTACTGAGCACCATGGCCAGACCCCGCGGCAATGACTGGCTCGAAGACGAGATGACCGCGCTGAAGGACTGCGGCGTCGATGTCCTGGTCTGCGCGCTCACTGAACCCGAACTCGGCGAACTCGGCCTCGCGGGCGAGCCCCGGACAGCTGAGGCAGCCGGGCTGCAGTTCATCCCGATACCCATCCAGGACCGCACCGTCCCCGACCTCACCACGATCCTGCCCACCCTGCGCAAACTCGCCGAGCAGTTGCACGAAGGCGCACACGTCGTCACTCACTGCCGGGCCGGCATCGGACGCTCATCTCTCCTCGCGGCCGCACTCCTCATACTCAACGGCGTCGATCCCGACGTCGCTTGGAACCAGATCGAACATGCTCGCGGGCTCGCCGTCCCGGACACCGCCGAGCAACGAGGATGGACGGTGGAACTACTCAAATACGCATGATGTTGACAAATCTGATTCCACAGAATGATCCGGTTGACGCGGCCTTCGACAGCGCCCGAACTCCAGAGCAGGGTCAGGCCAGCGGTGACGGCGGCGAGGTCCCGTTCAAGGCCGTTTGCGAAGGCATGGAGGCTGGGCAGGTCGGCGCGGACCGCGTCGATCCACTGCGGGAACCGTTCGCCTTCGAGTTGGGTGAGCATCTTCCCGGAGCATGGTGTGGCCGGTGAGGGCGTCCAGTTCAGGGCAATGCGGCGCGAGGACGGACTTCAGCTTTAGCCTCTCACCATCCGGCAGGGTGTCCGGGTGGGTCAGGAGACTGACCCCCACGTGCGTGGGGAAGCTCAGCATGTGAAGCAGCGGCTGACCCCCGTTCGTGCGGGGAGGAGGTACCTCGAAGAGGAGGCGGCCCGTGGGTGACGGCTGACCCCCGCGAGTGCGGGGAGGAGGCGAGCTTGCCGCCGGTCGGCGCCTACATCGGCGGCTGACCCCCGCGGGTGCGGGGAGGAGCGGGCGGCCGACCAGGGACGCCCGCGCCCTACTTCTTCGGCGGGTCGGCGGGCGGATTGGGGTTCCCGGTCGGCGGCGGCGGGTTGGCCGGACCGGGCGCTGGCGGGGGCGGCCCGCCGATCCCGTTGTTGCCGTCGCCACTCGGACTCTTCTGGGGCGTCATGGGGTCCTCCTCGATCTCCCCGCCGACCAACAGCTTGGCCAGCCGGTCGGGGTTCGGTCGCATGGCCGGCTTGGGCCTGCGAGTGTCGTGTCGTCGCGCGGTCCACGGACTGTTGGGGTCCTGCGGGGTCCGATCCCTCATGGCGTTCTCCTCGTGCTGCTGGGGGTCACCATCGTGGCCCCGACGGCAGATGCCCGGGGACGATTCCCGCTCCTTGGTGGGCCCGTTCCGGCCGCCTTCCCCTGACGGCCGGAACGGCAGTGTGCGTCGCCTCGTTGACGGAAGATCAGCCGTTGTAGGTGCGCGCCCGGACCCCGCGCGGCGGCTCCCCTGGGCAGTCATCGTGGTCGACCAGCTCGCGTCGCTCGTCGACCGTCTGAATCAGCCGCCCACGGACATACGCGTAGCAGCGCGGGCAGTGGCCGATGGTGATGACCGGCGGAACCGGGCGTCTGGCGGCACTCATCGGGTTACCCCCGGCATCTGCCGGTACCCGGCCAGGTAGACCTGCGACCGCCGCCAGCCGTCGGCGCCGCTCGGGGTGGAGTACGCACGGACCGTGCCCTCGTCGTCCGCCACCAGTGCGCCGGTCGAGGAGTCCCGGACCGCCCATGAGCGACCGCCCCGCGGGCTCAGCGGCAGCTCCTCGACCTCGTACCGGTCCGCAGCACGCTGGGCCCGGGTGCGGCCGTCGTCCCGCCAGATTCGGACCGTCGTGGTGCCGGCCGGGACGAGGTCCAACGGCAGCTCGACTAGGTTCTGTCCGGCGGATCATGGTCGGAGCCAGAGGCGGATCGCTGCGACGGTGACCGTGCCATGGAAGACGTAGGCCCGCTTGTCGTAG
>NZ_JBHYGR010000155.1:0-21312 GCF_042738155.1 Kitasatospora sp. NPDC059088
GGGGCGCCCGCCCCCGGCCGGGGGGGGACCCCCCGCGGACCGCCGCCCGCCCGCCGCGCGTCGCCGCCCCCCCCGCCCCCGCCGGGGGGGGGCACCGGCGGCCCCCGGGTGGGGGACGGCGCCGTCCGCCGTAGTTCCGCGCCCGTGGCCGTGGCCAGGGCGGGGCGGGGGATTCCCTCGAACGGCGGAGCCGCGCCGCGCCGGAACCTGACGCCCCTTTCAGTAGCCTGCGGAGCCGAACCCGACACCTACCGGAACGAGGCCCCATGGCTCCCTCCCGGCCGTCCCGCCGTGCGCTCCTGCAGTCCGGGGCCGCGTTCGCCGCCCTGGCCCTGGCCGGCGGCTGCTCCTCCGACAGCACGGCGGACGAGCAGCCCGGACCGAGCAGCCCGGCCGCGGGCACCCCGGCCCCGTCGGGCAGCCAGGCCGCCGCCCGGGCGATGCCCGCCGAGTCGGGCCCGCACACCCGCACCTTCATGGCCTGGCCGGCCCTGGAGGAGGTCTGGGGCGACCAACTCCCCGGCGTCCGGCAGGACATCGCCTCGCTCGCCCAGGCCGTCGCGGGCTTCGAACCGGTCGTCCTGCTGGCCCGCCCCGACCAGGCCGACCAGGCCCGCCAGGCCTGCGGCTCCTCCGTCGAGGTGCTGGAGCTGATGGTCGACGACCTGTGGGCCCGGGACACCGGCCCGACCTTCGTCACCGGCGCCCAGGGCCTGGCCGGCGTCGACTTCAACTTCAACGGCTGGGGCGGCAAGCAGACCCACGCCAACGACGGCCAGGTCGCCCGCAACCTCCTCGACCACTACGGCATCACCCGCATCCAGGCGCCGATCACCGGCGAGGGCGGCGGCATCGAGGTCGACGGCGAGGGCACCCTGATGGCCTGCGAGAGCTCCTGGGTCAACGACAACCGCAACCCCGGCAAGAGCCGGGACCAGATCGAGGCGGACTTCAAGGACCTGCTCGGCGTCCGGAAGGTGATCTGGTTCAAGGGCGTCGCCGGACAGGACATCACCGACTGCCACGTCGACGCGCTCGCCCGCTTCGCCGAGCCCGGCACCGTCGTCCTGCACCGCCCCGCCGCCGACACCCCGCCGGACGTCTGGACCACCGCCTCCAACCAGGCCATCCAGGTGCTCCAGACCGCGACCGACGCCAAGGGCCGCACGCTCAAGGTGGTCGACCTCCCCGAGCCCGACTTCGACCTGATCCAGGGCGCGGGCAAGAACTTCCTCGCCACCTACATCAACTACTACGTCTGCAACGGCGGCGTGATCGTCCCGAAGTTCGGCGACCAGGCCGCCGACGACAAGGCGGCCGGCATCATCGGCGACCTCCACCCCGGCCGCAAGGTCACCCAGGTCTCCATCAACCACATCGCCGCGGGCGGCGGCGGCATCCACTGCGCCACCCAGCAGCAGCCGGTCGCCGCGGCGGGCGCGTCGGGCGCGTCGGCCGGAGCGCCGTCCGGCCCGGCCTCGCCCGCCGCCTCGTCGTGAGGGGCCGCGGCCGACTGCGCGGCAACCGCTTCGCCCTCGCCCTGCTGCTGCTCGCCGTACTCTGCTCGGCCGGCATCGCGCTGTACTTCAACGAGCGCGACACCCGGCAGCAGACCCGGGAACTGGCCCTGCCGACGGCGGCGGACTGGATCGAACTCGACCTCACCGCCCAGGAGATCGACCCCGGGTCGGGCGACCTCGGCCTCTACGTGGCGGCCGTCCCGCACGGCAGCCTCGCCGACGGTCCGGACTCCGCCGTGTTCACCCGGCAGGTCGACATCACCGTCCACTCCGCGGCCAGCACCGACCTGCGGGCCGCGGCGGGGGAGACCGTCACCGCCCGGTCCGTCCAGGCCAACCTCTACGACGGCACCGAGTCCGACTACCCCTTCGACCGCTACCACTTCGAACTGGGCTTCTCGGCCACGGACAGCGCCGGCGCGGTGCCGGTCGGGCTGGTCTTCGCGGACGCCGACCCGTTCTTCGTGGTGCGGCCCACCAGCACCCCGCACGCCTCCGGTGTGACCGTCCTGGACGGCCGGGTCAGCCGGGCGCGCAGCACCTTCATCCTGGCCTGGTTCATGATCGCCGCGATGTGGGCGCTCGCCCTGGCCGTGCTGGGTGGCGCGGAGGTGCTCTACCGCGGCGGCCAGGGGCTGGTCTGGCCCTCGCTCGGCTGGATGGCGGCGACCCTCTTCGCGCTCATCGGCATGCGCAACGCGGCACCGGGCTCGCCACCGGTCGGCTCGCTGATGGACTACGTGTCCTTCTTCTGGGCCGAGGGGATCATCGCCGCGAGCCTGGCCTTCACCGTCATCGCCGGGGTCCGGGTCGAGCACCGCAAACGCCGCGCGGAGGAAGCGGCCGCGGAGCCTTCGGCGGGCCCGGCGGCCGATCCCGCCGGACCCTGATGGTCCGTCAGCCGCTCCGATGGGCCGGGGCCACCGGCCGTGCGACCGCCGCCTCCCGGCCCGCCGGGACGCCGGGGGCCGCACGCGCGGCGCGCGGGGCGGTGGCGGCGAGCACGAGGGCGAGCAGGACGTAGAGCGGGGCGGCGTTGGGGTCGGTCGCCTGGCCGGTGGACAGGCCGCCGAGGCTCTGCCCGAGCACCCAGAACACGAGGGAGAGGGCGACGGCGGCACCGGCGGCCGGCGGCCGCAGGCGTGGTCGCAGCGCCGCGAGCCCGATCAGGGCCTGCGCCGCGACCAGGGCGACGGTGACGGCGGTGCCACCGGCGGCCAGGGCCGACACGGTGTGCGCGCCGGCCGGGCGGAGCCAGGCGGGAGCACTGTCCGCGCTCCCGGCGACGGCCTGGAGGGCGCCGTTCCCGGGCAGCGCCTGGAGCACGGCCGCGCCGACCCACAGCACCACCCAGGACCAGGTGAGCCATCCCGTCCGCAGTCCGTCGGCCGGTTCGGTCCGGACGGCGGCGTCGCCGGGAAGGCCTTCTGACGCCGGTGGCCGGGCCGGCCACAGGGCGAGCGCGACGACCGCGTACAGCACGACGGCGCCCGGTCCGCCGGTGAGCATCAGCGCGTGCGCACTCGTCAGGCCGCCGAGGCCCTCGCCCAGCCACCAGACGGCGAGCGCCCAGGCGATCGAGGCGCCGAGCGCGAGGCGGACCCGGCGGGCCGAGTGCGCGAGGACCAGCGCGGCGCCGAGCAGGAGTTGGGTGGCGGCGAACAACAGGTCGAGGGGGAGTGGTGCGGTGGCGATCAGCCGGGCCGCCCAGTGCACCGGGCCCGCGACGACGGCGGGCTGCTGGTCGCCGGCCGGGGCGATGATCCGGTGGGCGAAGCCGGTGGTGAACATGAAGGGCTGCAGCTGCAGCGCTCCGGCGAGGAGCCACAGCAGACCCAGGGTCACCTGGGCCCGGCGGCGGGTGATGCGCATGGCGTCTCCAGCGGGAGGGGGAGCCCGCCCGGCACCGCTGGGGCGCCGGGCGCGCTCAGGGGAGCGGGCCGGTCGGGTCGGCGTCGGCGACGGTGTTGCCGCGGTAGGAGTGGGTGGCCTGGTCCCAGTCGCCGCAGGTGATCAGCCTCAGGTGGGGCAGGGCGTCGGCGGATCCGTAGACGGCGAGGGTCGGGAACGCGTCCTTGGGGTACTCCCGCACCGTGTCGACGCGGAAGGGGACGGTGGCACCGTCGGCCAGGGTCACCGACACCTGGTCCCCGGGCCTGAGGGCACCGAGCCGGTAGAAGACCGCCGGCCCGGTCCGGGCGGAGTCGACGTGGCCCAGGATGACCGAGGCCCCGACCTGGCCCGGGCTCACCGATCCGGTGAACCAGCCTGCCTGGAGGGGCTGTTGGGGCACCTGGACGGTGCCGTCCTGGTTCAGGCCGAGTCGCAGCAGCGAGGTGTGGACGTGGATCGACGGGATGTCGAGTTCGGTCGGGGGCGAGGCGGGCAGCGGACCGGGCGGCAGCGCGGCGCCGCCGGGCGTTCGTTCGGCCGGGAGGGGCGCGGCCGGGAGGGCGGCCGCGGCATTCGGTCGGGGCGGCGGCTCGGCGTGGTCGGTGGCGGCCAGGGCGAGGGTGCTCGCTCCGCCACCGGCCAGCAGGCCGGTGGCGGCGAGCACCGCGAGGCGTCGGCGGGCGCCGGACACGGTCGGGTGGTTGCCGGGCATGGCGGGGCCGGGGGGTCAGGAACGGTCGTCGCCGACCGGCCGGCGGCGGCGCAGCACCCAGGCTCCTCCGGCGGCCGCGACCAGCAGGAAGCTGCCGCCCGTGACCAGGGCCGCGTCGTCGGGACGGTGCTGGGTGGCCCCCGAGCCGGTGGCCGCGCCGCCGGTGGGCATGGCCTGGAGGGTGCCGCACAGGGCGGGTGCGGTGGCGGTCTGCGGCAGGGTCGGGTCCAGGTCGCTCGGGCCCAGGACGTCGGTGAACTTGCCGCTGCCGTTGTAGTCGAGGCCGTGCACCACGATGACGGCCTTGCCGGAGCGGATGTTGTTCGCCACGTCGTCGGTGACCGTCACGGTGCGTGCGTAGTGGAAGGAGCTTCCGGTGGGGAAGCGGTCGACGGCCAGGCCGCTGGCGGGGCTGGTGTCACCGCTGGTGGTCAGGGAGGTGCCGATCATTCCGTAGGAGGGGTGGCCGTCACTGGTACTGATCGCGGTGTGGCCGTTGAGGTTGGTGGCCGCCGCGGCGGTCGGGCACACGCCCATGCCGTCGACGTGGATGTGCATCGCGTGCGGGACCCCGGCCAGCAGGCCGGTGGTGTCGACGGTGACGGTGGCCTGGTCGCCGCTCAGTGAGAGCGTCGCGCTGCCGGAACCGGTGACGTTGTTGGTGGGGACGGGCTGGAGTCCGGCCTGGTAGCCGGGGGGACTCGACGAGCCGGCGGCGAGGGCTGTCGCGGGTACGCCCGCGGTCAGGCCCAGCGCGCCGGCGGCGGCCAGGCAGTAGATGGCTTTGCGCATGATGATCGTCCGCTCGTCGGGGCGGCCCGGCCGGGTGGGAACCGGTCGGACGCAGCCCGTTCGGACTGGCGGCGTGGTCGCCGCTCCTGGGGGTGGGCACCCTCGCCCCGGTGCTGCCCGGGGCGGGGTGGGGACGCCGTGCACCGAGCGGTGCGGGCGTCGGGTCGGTTCACCAGGGATTCGTGGCGGGCGGTGTGCCGGATGGGTCGGTCCGGCGGATCATCGTGCGGAAGGGGTCTGCCGGCGCGGGAACTCCCCGTTCCCGGCGAGGAGATCGTTCAGGAGCCGAGCCGGACCAGTTCGGCGTCGATCGCGTCGGCCATCAGTATCCGGGCGTGCGCCAGCGGCAGGCTGCCGCTCAGCCAGCGGGTGCTGAGGCCTTCGAGCAGCGCGGTGAGCCGCTCCGCCGCACCGGCCAGCGCGACCGCCGAGGACATCGGCTGCACGCCGCCCAGCAGTTCGGCGATCTCCTGGACCCAGACCCGGGTGGCGCGGGCGAGGTCCTCGCGCAGGGTCTCGTCGAAGACGGCGCTGGCGCGCAGCTCGCCCCAGGCGGTGCTGTTCTCCCGGACCTCGACGCTGTCCTGGAGCTCCAGCAGCAGCGTCTGCTCCAGCTCCTCGCGGGCCGTCAACGGCGGTGCGTCGGCGGCGCGTTCGGTCGTGTAGCGCTCGGCCCGGTCGTTGATGAACTCCAGCGTCTGCCGGAGGATCCCGGTGCGGTCCTTGAAGTGGTAGTAGATGAGCGCGGTGGACACGCCCGCCTCGGCGGCGAGCTCCTCCACCCGCAACCCGCGTACCCCGCGCCGCGCGATCACCCGCGCCGCAGCTTCCATGATCGACGTTTTCCTACTGGCCACGGTCCACCACCTTACCCGCGGGGCGCGCCAAGATCACTCCGTATGCTGAAAGTCCCGTCAGGTGGGACGCCGGGCGGATGCCGGTCGAGGACCGCACGTCCTGACGACTTTCGGACAAGCTGCGCCCCGGGAGCGGAATTCTCCGGTCCTCCGCTGAACTTTCACGCCTCCACCACCTAGGGTGGCTCTCGTTCGACCGCCGGGTGGACCGGCGCAACGGGGGCACCTCATCCTCCTCAACACCCCAGGAGCACACCGGACATGATCCTGCGTCAGATAGTGAAGCGCGTGAGGACCCTGGCGGTCGGACGGGGCGCCGGCGCCGGCGTGGCGTCGATCGCCCTGATCGCGGCCGTCGCCCTGGGCGGCACCGTCTCCGGCATGTCCACGGCCGAGGCCCGGACGGCGGGCTGGGGCAACGGAGGCAAGTGGAGCTGCTCCGGGCAGCCCGTCGCCGCCGGGAACGTCATCACCGACCACGACCCCAGCGGCTGCAGCGGCGCCGGCTCCTGGTACCAGCAGCCGGCCAAGGACGGCATCTGGACCTGCTCCGGCTCCCCGGTGGTGGCCGGCTACGTCATCACCGACCACCAGACCACCGGCTGCCGGGGCATGGGCTCCTGGCGGCACAGCCTCGTCCACGACGGCATCTGGACCTGTTCCGGCTCGCCCGTCGTGCCCGGCTACGTCATCAGCAACCACTTCCGCAGCGGCTGCGGCGGCATCGGCAACTGGCAGCACAGCCTCCCGCACGACGGCATCTGGACCTGCTCCGGCTCCCCGGTGGTGGCCGGCTACGTGATCACCGGCCACCAGGTGGCGGGCTGCGACGGCGCCGGCTCCTGGCGCCACAACATCGCCCGCGTCGGCCTGTGGACCTGCCCCGGCTCGCCCGTCCCGGCCGGCTTCCGGGCCACCCAGTACAACGCCGGCGCCTGCGACGGCCTCGGCGGCTGGGCCCTCGCCCGCGCCTGACGCACCGCCACCGGGCCGGCCCCGTCCCGGCCGGCCCGGTCCCCAGTCGTTACGGGGCCGGTTCGGCCAGGACGGCCTGCGCCGCGTTGTGCCCCGGGATCCCGCTGACCCCGCCGCCGCGGACGGCGCCCGCCCCGCAGAGCAGCACGTTCGGGTGGGCGGTGGCCACGCCCCAGCGGGCGGCGGGGTCCGCCCGCTCCTCCCCGCCGCCGTCCCGCTCCTCCCCGCGGACGTCCCGGTCCTCCGTGAAGGGGAAGGCGAGGTCGCGATGGAAGATGTGCCCGCCCGGCAGCCCGAGCTCCCGCTCCAGCGCCGGCGGCGTCCGGGCCTCCACGCAGGGCCGTCCGTCCGCGTCCACGGCCAGGCAGTCGGCGATCGGCTCGGCCAGCACCGCGTCCAGCTGCGCCAGGCTCGCGGCCAGCGCGCGCCCCTCGGCCGCCGGGTCGCCGAACAGCCGGGCGGGCATGTGCAGTCCGAAGAGCGTCAGGGTCTGGTACCCCTGCCGGACGGCCTCCGGCCCGAGGACGGACGGGTCGGTGAGGGAGTGGCAGTAGATCTCGGACGGCGGCGCCGAAGGCAGTCGGCCGGCCAGCGCCTCGGTGTACGCGGTCTCCAACTGCCGGTAGCCCTCGGCGATGTGGAAGGTCCCGGCGAAGGCCTCGCGCGGGTCGGCGGCGGCGTCCCGCAGTCGGGGCAGCCGGCGCAGCACCATGTTGACCTTGAGCTGGGAGCCCTCCGGGGCGGGCCCCGGGTCCTCGCCGAGCAGCCGGGCCAGGGTGGCCGGTGCGGTGTTCACCAGCACCCGGTGCCCCGCCACCGTCGCCTCGCCGTCCCGGTGCCGGTACGTCACCTCGGCGTCGCCCCGGCCGTCGGTGGCGACGGCCGTCACCTCGCAGCCGGTCCGGAGCTCCGCCCCGGCCGCCCGCGCGGCCCCGGCCAGGGCGTCCGTCACCGCGCCCATCCCGCCGACCGGCACGTCCCAGTCGCCGGTCCCGTTGCCGATGACGTGGTAGAGGAAGCAGCGGTTCTGCCGCAGCGCGGGGTCGTGGGCGTGGGTGAAGGTGCCGATCAGCGCGTCCGTCAGGACCACCCCGCGCACCAGGTCGTCCGTGAAGCTCCCTTCGACCACCTCGCCGAGCGGCCGCTCGAACAGGGCCGTCCAGGCGGCCTCGTCGTCGACCAGCCGACGGAACTCGGTGCGGGTGCGCAGCGGTTCGGTCAGGGTGGGGAACACCCGCCGGGCGACCTCCGCCGTCATCCCGTAGAAGCGCTGCCAGGCCTGCCACTCCCGGTCGCCGCCGGTCAGGCTCCGGAACGACTCCCGGGTGCGGTCCGGGTCGGCCGCGTCCACCAGCAGCCCGGTGGGCTTCCCGTCCCGCAGCGTGGGGGTGTAGGAGGAGATCCGGCGGCGGCGCAGGTCGAGCCGCAGCCCGAGGTCCCGCACCACCTGCCGGGGCAGCAGGCTGACGAGGTAGGAGTAGCGCGACAACCGGGCGTCCACGCCGGGGAACACCCGGGCGGAGACGGCGGCCCCGCCCACCCGCGCCAGCCGTTCGAGGACCAGCACCCGCCGCCCGGCCCGCGCCAGGTAGGCCGCGGCCACCAGTCCGTTGTGCCCGCCGCCGACGATCACGACGTCGTACCGGGATGACACCTTCGTGGTCATCCGGTCACGGTACGACACCACACCCGTGCGGGGAACCCGCACGACGCCGGTGGGGCCGGGCGCCGCGCCCGGACCCACCGGTGCCCCCAGCGGCCTCGTCGGCACCGCACCTGGTGCTCCGCTAGGCTCAACACCCGCTGTCCGCGCGACGATTGGTGGTGCTCCGATGCAGGGTTACGGCCGGACCGAGCTCGAGTGGAACGAGTTGGCGGAGGCCGCTCACGACCACCTGGCCGAGGTCGCCAGGGCCGGTGGCCTGACGACGTACACCAAGCTGAGCGCGGCCCTGGTGGAGCGGACGGGGCAGCCCGGGTTCGACTTCTCCCGGGCGGACCACCGGGCAGCGGTCGGGTACCTGCTGTGGCGCGTCACCACGGACGGCCGGACCGGGCAGGAACCGATGCTGTCCGCATTGGTCCGGTACGAGGGCATGAACGACGCCGGCCCCGGGTTCTACGGTCTGGCGCAGGAGCTCGGGCTCCTGTCGCTCGGCGCCTCCAGGGCGGAGAAGGACACGTTCTGGAGCGGCCAGGTCGGAGCTCTGCACACCGCGTACGCCCGTCCCGGCGGTCCGGCCTGAGGGCGGTCCCGAGGGCGGTCGACCTGCCGACCGACGCAAGGCCGCCATGATCACGGGATCCGGCCCCGTGGTACGTTCCGGGACCAAGGGGGCGACATGGACGAGACGTCGACGGCACGTGAGGAACTGGACCGGCTGGGTCGGTCCCTGCACGGGCAACTGGTCATACTGGTCAAGGACTTGACCGTTCGTGCTCACCTCCGCCGACTCGCACTCGGCGAGCCGGAGCCGGAGATCACGGACCGGCCCGATCCGCTGCGCCACCACCACGCGCTGGCGTACCAGGGCAACCGTCCGAAGGCCGCCACCGCCGCCGAGACGTCCGACCGGGCGGTCTCCCTCCTCGACGCGGCCGGCTGGGACGTCACGACGTCACGGCTGGACGACGACGGGAGGGTCTGGACGGTCGTCCTCGCCCGCCGGGACGGCAGCACCATCCGCGTCCTGACGAGCGACGACACCCCAGCGGTGGTCTTCCGCGGACAGACGGCGGACCTGGCCCTGCACACCCCGCAACCGGCGCCGCACCCGGTGCCGGAGCCCCAGCCGGAACCCGACCCGGAACCCGACCCGGAACCCGACCCGGAGCCGGTGCGCACGCCCGAGACCCTGACACCCGGCTACGTCCTCTGCTACGAGTGCGACGGCCTCGGCCTCTGCCTCCTCTGCCGCGGCCGCGGCTGGCGGCCCCGCCTGCCCGAGGGCAAGCGCCGCTGCGGCGAATGCCAGGCCAGGAAGGTCTGCGTCATCTGCAGGGGCGGCGGCCAGCTGAGCATCTACGGACTGTCCACCTACCAACGCGGCTACTACCCGGAGCTGGACCAGCACTGACCTCGGCCGTTGCGGGGAGTCACAGCTCCGGGGCCATCCGATGCCGGTGTGGATGGCCGCGAAGCCGGGGCGAGGTGAGTTCCAGCGCCCGGTTGTCGAGCCCGGCGCTCATCTGGTCTAGCCAGCGCTCGTACCAGTCGAGGAAGTCGGCGGCGGAGGAGACGTTGGGCCCCCAGTGCCCGTCGCCGTTGCCGACGAGGACTCGGCCGGTGAGGGGCCCGGTCACCGCGATGACGCACACGTCGGTGCAGCCCATCTCGATGATGTGGAGGAAGAGGTCGCGATCGTGCGACCCGGCCGCCGGGCGGTCGAAGCCCCGGGGCGTCCCCGGCTCTCCGCGCGGCTCCATGACCAGCAGGGAGCACCGCTCCAGTGGAACGAGGCCGTAGAACGGTGCCGCGCCGGAGCCGCCGAGGTACCTGAGGAACTGCCGGTGGGCGCTGTGCAGGGCGACGCCGTGCTCGGCCTCGAACGCAGCGATCCGCGCTTCCGACACCTTCGGTCCGAGGCGGAACCTGTGCTGCTCCTCCCCGAAGGAGTGGCTGCGCAGCGGCTGGAACGGGATCGCGGCCAGCTTGCGCCGCAGACGGGGTATGCGGGGGTCCATGGTGGGTCTTCTCTCGTCCCCGTCACCCTAGAGCGTGTCAGGGGATGAACTGCGCTCCGAGCAGGCCGTGGCCGGCGTTCGCCGCCGCGCGCCAGACCGGGGGTACGCCGTCGAGCAGGGCGGTGATGTCGTCCCGGCCGCCCTCGTCGTGGAGGGCGGCGGTGAGGAGCAGTTCGGCCTGGTGCCGGCTCTGCGGGGTCCAGTCGTAGGCGCGTTCGACGGCGGGAAGGGTCTGTACGACCTGTTCCGGGGTGAGGAGGAGGTCGCCGAACCAGCCGGGCAGGAGCGCGAAGCGCTGCGGGCCGAGGGCGAAGGCCATGGCGGAGGCCGGGTAGGCCTTGCGGGCGGAGGCCACGACGTGCGGCAGGGACTTGTCGTAGCCCTGTTCCCAGGCCTCGTAGACGGTGCAGATCCGCTCGTCCAGTGCGGACGGGGCGGTGAGATCGATGAAACGGTCCAGCGCCTCCGGGGTGCTGCCGCCGGCCCGCCACCACCGGAGGAGGTCCGTGGACGCGGGGAGCGCGGCCTCCGCCTCGATGACGGGAGCGAGTTCCGGCGCGTACCGCGCGACGGTGTCGGGCCGTACGGGGACCAGACACCACATGCCCAGGAAACTCATCGGTGGCCCCCCTTGTCGTGTTGCCGCGATGGTGTCACGCCCCTCCGACAACGGGATGCCGTGCCGCCCGGGTCCGGGACGAAGGCTCCGGTAGCTCCCCCGCTCCGCTCATTCCGTGGCCGTCAGCCAGGCGTGGAGCCGGCGCAGGGCGAGGGTTTCCGCCGGGGAGGCGGGCGCGGTCAGTGCCTGACGCAGTGCCCGGTCGGCCGCGTCGTGGGCTCCCGCGGCGATCAGTGACTGCAGGGCCCGCCACCGGGTCTCGTCGGCGGCGCCCGGCGTCGTGCAGACGCGGCACCACAGGGGGACGGCCTCCTGGGCGAGTCCTGCGCCGGCCAGGAGGGAGGCGGTCTCGGCGACCCGGCCGATCGTGCCGAGGGAGGCCGACACGCGGCCGAGGACCTCCCGAACGCCCCCCGCGCCGGCCACGGCCGCCCACGACCGGACGACGGCCCGGAGCTCGGGACCGGTCAGACCGGGGTCGTCGAGCAGTCGGCGTCCCAGCTCCATGACGGCCTTGTCCTGGCCGTGTTCGACCAGGACGGGCAGGAGCTCCGTGCGCAGCGCCGCCCCGCCGTACGGGCGGGCCTCCAGGGCGTCCAGGACCTCCTCGCAGGCCGACGCGCCGTCGTGGCGCAGCACGACGCGGGCGGCGTTCACGAACGCCTTGGTGCTGCTGCCGGGTTGCCGGAGCACGCGGAGGGCGAGCGGCAGGACGGCGGCGGGCGCCGCACCGGCTTCGAGCAGCAGCCCGAGGGCGGTCGCGTGGTCCTCGGGCTTCCCGTCGAGTCTCTCCAGCCAGTGCCGTACCTCGTCCGCCGCGTCCGGGCCGAGGGCCCTGACGAGGACCATGAACTCCAGCTGGAGGCTGTACCTCCGCCGGGTCGTGGCACCGAGGCCCGTCCGGACCAGTTCGAGTGCCTGCGCGGCGAATCCCTCGCGCAGCAGGTCGTGGGCGATGCTCGGGCGCTCGTCCGCGTTCCACACCGAGGCCTCGCGCAGGAACCCGACGATGCGGTCGGCTCCGGCGGCGCCCTCCGTCCCGACCCACGCCGTCACGACGTCGCTGTTGTCGTCGCTGCTGATCGATTCGTCGAGGAAGCGTCGGGTGAGCGGGGCGGCCTCGTCGGTGCGCCCGAACCGGAGCAGGGTGAGGATCAGGCCCCGGGCCGACCAGATCTGGGAGTCGTTCCGGGCTCCGATGATCCGGGCGACCTCCTCGGCGGCGTCCGCCCCGTCGACGTCGAACCAGAGTTCGCCGGCCCTCTCCAGGCGCTGGTCGTTGTGCTCGGGGCCGGTCAGGACGGACCGGGCGAGGTCCACCAGGCCCTCGGTGCTGCCCTCGGCGAGGAGCAGGTCCCCGGCGGTCAGCCGGTCCCAGACGGAGACGCGCGGAGCGGTGAGCAGACGCCTCAGGGCCTCGGTCCGGAACGGCCCGCCCGAGGGGTCGAGCGAGGCGAGGTGCCGGCAGCACAGCAGCACGGTCTCCGGCGTCCCGGTCGAGGCCAGGCCCTCCAGGGCGGTGATGCCGTCCCGGAGGGAGGCGACGTTCGCGAGCGCGGCGGCCGCCCCGGTGCGCAGGGACGGCGGGAGGCCTTCCGCCTGCGCGACGGTACGAAGGCGGGCGGCGAGCCGGCGGTTCCCGCGCAGCTGGGACAGCTCGGCGAGGACCTCGGCGTCGGACGTGGCGAACCGCGACCTCTCGTCACCGGCGAAGTCCGTCAGGCGGTCGATCACCGACTGTTCGAGCGCCTCGCCCAGGGGTACGCCCGCCGTGACCAGGCGCAGTGCCATGACCCGGTGCTGCAGCTCGCCGGCGAGCAGGTGGCGGACGATCAGGCCGACGTCGTTGCCGGGCCGCCGCGCCCAGAGGGCACAGGTGAACAGCATCCGGTTACGGGCGCCGGCGCTGGTGGCGGCGGCGGCCCAGGGGCCGAGGCCGGGGAAGTCGGAGGGGATCCCCGGCGCCTCGTCCCGGGCGGCGAGGAACTCGGCGAACGACTGGTGGAGGAAGGACAACTCGGTGCCGTCGAAGGAGAGCACACCGCTCTGCGCCAGGAACTGCCCGAGTTCACCGTCAGCGCCCTCGGGCCAGCGCAGGCCGGAGGGGAGTCGGTCCGCCAGCCACGTCCGGGCCTCGCCGACGAGCGAGGTCTCCGGCGCCCCCTTGAGCCGCGCCCAGGCGAGGTGGGTCACCAACCGGTCGCGGTGCTCCAGCAGCCACGCGGCCATGGGGCCCAGCTCCCGCTGCTCCCAGCGTTCGACGAACCGCTTCGTGACCGCTCGGTTCCCCTCCCGGGCGGTCCTGAGCTGGTCCAGGAACGCCTCGTACAGGTCGACCCGGCCGCGGGGCAGCGGAGCGCGCGGGTTGCGGCTGCGGAAGGCGGCCGCGATGGTCGCAAGCAGCGGCACCCGGAGCACCTCCTGCAGACCGGCCTCGTCGACCTCGTCCAGGAACCGCCGGGCGTGGGCGGCGGCCTCGTCCGATCCCTGGGCCCGGAACCAGCGCTCGGCGAAGGCGAGTTGCTGGTCGGTGTCGAATCCCTTGAGGGTGTAGAAGCCGATGCCCGGCAGGTCCTCGAAGGGTTCGAGCTCGCCCTGCGGGAGGGGACGGGAGGTGATGACGAACCGGAAGTGCCCGCCGGGCGGCATCTGTTCGGCGAGCTTCCGCAGGGCGTTGTGCCGGATGACCGGTGAGGACACCTCGTCCAGGCCGTCGACGACGACGAGCCACCGGACGCCGTGCGGGCGGCTCGCGAACCGCTCGTGGTGCACGGGCTCGGTCTGGGTGCCGCTGCGGTTCACCGCCTCGCTCAACTGCCGGTACCAGGCCTGGGGGAGATGGAGGTCC
Source organism: Kitasatospora sp. NPDC059088 (assembly GCF_042738155.1). Lineage (NCBI taxonomy): Bacteria > Bacillati > Actinomycetota > Actinomycetes > Kitasatosporales > Streptomycetaceae > Kitasatospora > Kitasatospora sp. NPDC059088. The sequence continues at coordinate 13,901 of NZ_JBHYGR010000155.1, forward strand.
GCCGAGGCGATCCGGACGGCGACCACGGCGCTCGGGTACCAGGGCTGTGCCCCGCCGTCCTCGTCCTCGCACAGCCAGTACCTGGCCACCTGCCGCACGAGGTGCCGGCCCAGGGTGGTCTTGCCGGTGCCCGGACCGCCCGTGATGAAGAGGTGGTCGTGCGTCGCCAGGGCCTCGGCGAGGGTCGAGGCCGACGGGTGGGGCCGCCGGGCGGCCTCCTGCCCCGGTTTCTCGGGGCCCTGCGGCAGGGGCTGGACGTCCTGCTCGACGTAGACCTCGGACAGCGGCGGTCTGACGACGCCGAGCAGGTCGTAGGGGAACTGCTCGGCGGCGGCGGCCTGGCTGCGCAGCAGGTCCTCCAGCCACGGGTCGGGCAGGGGGATGTCCGTCCACTCCACGTTCCTGACGCCTGCCCCGCGCGTCGCGTGGCGCCGGGCGCGCTCCGCCAGCCTCGACTGCCGCTCGGCGCGACTCCACAGGGAGGCGACGGCCTCCGCGGGGTGGCCGAGCGCCGCGGCGAGCTGCTCGGCCGCCTGCCGTCGGCAGAGGCGGCGGGCGCCCAGGACGTCGTACACGGTGTTCTTGTCGGGAGCCACCGGGGCGCCGGGCGCACGGGGGGCCTTGAGGAAGGCGTGGACGCTGACGTGTCCGGCGGCTCGCAGCGCCGAGCGGAACCACTCGGCGAGCTCCGCCAGTTCGGGCCGCTCGTGCTGCTCGGTCTTCCTCGGCCGTCCGTTCGCCATCAGCCCGCTCTCCATGGGTTTCCGCAGAGTTTCCTCACGCTAGAGGGAAATCCCGGCGCAGGTGGAGGGTTTGTCGCATCGGTTTCGACGAGTGACGGGGGAGCGGCGCGATGGTGTTCGACGCGGTGGTGAACGGCCTGGACGGTGCCCGGGCGGCAGCCGTGACGGTTCCGGTGGTGATCGCCGCGGTGGCGCGCCGCTGGCTGCGCTACCGGGAGGCCGTGCGGCGGGAGGCGGAGCGCACCCGGCAGGTCGAGACGGCCGTCGCGGGGACGGAGTCACGGCACCGGGCCGCGGTGATGGCGGCGAGCGCGTGGCTCCGGGAACCGCCGCGGACGCACGACGGGCACCGTTCGACGTCGGATCAGCCGACGCCGGAACGGTCGACGTCGGATCGGCCGACGTCGGAGCGGTCGGGTTCGGATCGGCCGACGTCGGAGCGGCTGAAAGGGCGGCAGGGAGGCTGACTGTGCGTACCGGCGGTGTTACGCTCGCCACAAGAGAGAGCTGACTCTCACTTGTTGGGTCCGGGCCTCGTTCGTCCACCCCGGCCCCGAGTGGGCAGGAGAGAGCCGCTCCGCCGAGTGTTCGTGAGGAGAGACCATGAACGCGCCCGCACCGCAGTTACCCTTCGAACGTCCCAACGCCCTGGACCTGGCGCCGCTGCTCGCGCGGCTGCGCGAGGAAGGGCCGATCACCCGGGTGACGACACCCGCCGGGGACCCGGCCTGGCTGGTGACCCGCTACGAGGAAGCCCGGGAGATCCTGAGCGACACCCGGTTCTCCCGGCTGCGCCCCGACACCGCGGACTCCCCGAGGATCTCGGCCTCGGCCCTGCACACCCGCCCCGCCCCCACGCCCGAGGAGGAGGACCGCGAGCACACCCGGATGCGGCGGATGCTGGCACCCGCGTTCAGCGCGCCGCGGATGCGGCGGCTGGGCGAGCGGATCGGGGAACTCGCCGCGTCCTGCCTGGACGGGATGGAGGAGGAGCGCGCAGGGGATCCGCGCCGCGCCGTCGACCTGCACGGCCACCTGTCCTTCCCGCTGCCCGTGATGGTGATCTGCGAGCTGCTGGGCGTGCCCGTCGCGGACCGGGAGCTGCTGCGCGGCTGGTCGGAGCGGATCGCCGCGCTGTACGGCGGGGCCGACGGGGCCGCGGCCATGGCCGAGTTCGAGGCGTACGTGGCCGCGGTCGCCGAGGACAAGCGCAAGCGGCCGGGACAGGACGTGATCAGCGACATCCTGGCCGTCCAGGCACAGGACCCGTCCTTCACCGAGGAGGAGATGACCCGCCTGGCGGTGGGACTGCTGTTCGCGGGCCACGAGACGACGTCGACCCGGATCGACCTCGGAGTCCTGTTCCTGCTGAGCGACACCGCCCGGCGCGACCGCTTCGCCGCCGACCCCGACGGATCGGCCCGCGCCACCGTGGAGGAGGTCCTGCGGATGGCCGCGCCCGGGGCCCTGGGCCTGACCCGCTACGCCCGCGAGGAGGTCACCGTCGCGGGGACGGCGATCGCGCGGGGCGAGGCGGTGCTGGTGGCGATCAACGCCGCGAACCGGGACGGGCGGGCGTTCGAGGAGCCGGACACCTTCGACCCGTCGCGTTCCCCCAACGCCCACCTGGCCTTCGGGCACGGCGGCCACTACTGCATCGGCAACGCGCTGGCCCGCACCGAGATGCAGATCGCGCTGACCGCGCTGGTCCGACGCTTCCCCGGCCTCCGGCTGGCGGTGGACGCGCGCAGCCTGCGCGACCACTCCGAACGGCTGGCGGGCGGCATCGGCGAGGTGCCGGTGCTGTGGTGAACGGGGGCCGTCTGACGTCTGACCTCTGACGTCCGAGGTCTGACGTCCGAGGTCTGACGTCAGCCCTCAGCCCTCAGCCGTAAGCCGTCAGGGCGTGCGGGTGCGCAGCGCGGGGGCGGGGCAGGGCAGTGGGCGGGCCCCGGTGGGGGAGAGGCCGTCGAGGACCAGGGCCAGGTACCGGCGCCAGCCGCCCTCACCCGGGTCCACCGTCCACAGCACCGAGACCAGCATGACGACGACGCGGTGCAGGTCGTCGGGCACGAGGTCGGTGCGGAGCACGCCCGCTGCCTGACCGCGCGCGAGGAGGACGTCGAGGGCGGCGAAGAACTCCTCACCGGTCGCCGGGGTCAGCACACCGGCGGCGCGGGCGGCGGCCAGCACGTTGTAGTCGCCGGCCACCGACTCCAGAGCCGCCGCCAGCACCCGGGCCAGCCCGCCCGCGGGTTCGGGATCGTGGGCGGCGGCCTGGATGACGGGCCGGACGTGCTCGTCGAAGCGCTGGTCCAGCACGGCCCGCAGGAGCGCGGCCTTGTCGGGGAAGCGGCGGAAGAGCGTGGCGGCCCCGAGGCCGGCCCGGCGCGCCACGTCGTCGAGGTGGGCGTCGGGGCCCTGCTCGGCGAAGACCTCCCGGGCAGCCCGGATGATCTTCTCCGCGTTGCGGGCGGCGTCGGCGCGCAGCAGCCGGGGAGCGTCGGGGACCATCCCGGCACCCTATCGCCGCAGCGGCCGCTACCCGAGGCCCTCCGCCACGCGGACGAGTTCCTCGTCCGTGAGCCGCGGGGGGCCGCCGGTGGTGACGACGAAGGTGTAGGTGCCGTCGGACCAGGTCAGTGAATGGGGGCCACCTGGGGAGTCCGCGTGCGTGATGCTCGCCGGGAGGCCCTTGACGGTGGCGGCCTTGCCGGGCGGTGGTGTGCTGCTCCGGAGGGTCTGGCCGATGATCAGGCTCCCTTGTGTGTCGGGCTCCGTGCCCAGGGTGTACCGGACGGCCCAGGCCGGGGTGTCGGTCGGGACTGCTGCCAGGCCGGGCAGGTAGACCATCCTGCCCGCGGGGGCGGGGTAGTAGTTCTCCGGGAGGAACGCGGGCCGGAGGAGCTTGCGCTCGTCGAAGTGGACGGCGGGCTTGCCCGTGGCGTCGTCGAGCGTTCTGGTCCCGAGGGGTTCGCTCAGGCGGGTGGTGATCTGCGCGGCGCCGCCCGGGTCGCAGAACCCCGGACGGACCGTGTGCCGCAGGGAGACCGTCACCGTGCCGGTGGACTCGTGGGCCACGAGCTCCGGCCGTTCCTCGCACCCCCAGCCGATGTTGAGCGTCAGGGTCAGGCCGTCGGAGCTGACCAGCAGCGGGTAGCCGGCCACGGGGCCTTGGCTGACCCGGGTCTCCGGGCCCCGATCCATCCACGCGTTGATCGCGATCGCGACGCCGCCGCCGAGGACGGCCACGACTGCCACGGCGGTCAGGCGGTTCCGTCGTCGACGGTTCGTCAACTGTCCTGCGGTGTCTTGTGTCACGGTCCCTCCCCGGCGGTTCGGTCATGCTCGCGGCCCGGCCCGTACGAGGTCAAACGAGGCGGTGGGACGCGGCAGCGCCTCATCTTGACGGTGGCGTGACAATGCACCGGGGAGGGCCTCGCCGATTCGACAGGGGAGGCATGTCAGGCATGTCTGGAAGGGACGGGATGTTCGCGCAAGGGACGAGCATGCTCCAGGGTGAGGGTTTGTCGGCGAAGGACGGTTTCGAGTGCTGGCGGGACGGGCTGGCCAGGAGGAGGGAGTGCGAGGCGACGAGTGCTCACGCACACGACTTCACCTGGCAGGTGCGGCTCTTCGAGCTGGGACCGGTGGTGCTGGTGGGCTCGTCGTTCCCGTCGGCGCGGTTCTGGCGTACGGAGCGGATGATCCGGCGTTCGGATCAGGAGCTGTGCTACCTGACGCTGCTGACCTCCGGAACCCACGCGCTCCGCCGGGGGCGGGACCAGGCGGAGACGTTCGGCGCCGGGGACTTCTCCCTCGTCGACAGCTCCACCCCGCACGATGCGCGGATGTTCGGGGACCGGGCCCCGGGCGGGAGCGGTCCGGACGTCGTCGGGGTGGGGATCGACCTGCCCGTGTCGCTGCTGCCGGTGCCCCCGCACCGGATGCGTGACCTGCTCGGCCGCAGGCTCTCCGGCCGGGAGGGCACAGGGGCGCTGCTGGCGCAGTTCCTCCTCGGGCTGGAGCGCCAGGCCGCCGCCCTCCAGCCCGCGGAGGCGTCCCGCCTCGGCACGGTGGTGCTCGACCTGATGTCGGCCTGGATCGCCGGGGAGCTCGACGCCGAGCGCACGCTGCCCCTGGAGGCCCGGCAGCGGGCCCTGGTGGAGACCATCCGCGCATTCGTCCGGGCCAACCTGCACGACCCCGGACTCACCCCGCCCGTGGTCGCCGCCGCCCACCACATCTCCGTCAGCCACCTGCACCGCCTCTTCGCGCGCCACTCCCAGGCGGAGACCGTGAGCGGGTTCATCCGCCGCCAGCGGCTGAGGAAGGCCCACCGCGACCTCGTCGACCCGGCCCTGATGGCCGTGCCGGTCCACGCCATCGGCGCCCGCTGCGGCATCCCCAACCCCTCCGAGTTCAGCCGCGCGTTCAAAGCCGCGTACGGCCTCTCCCCACGCGAACAGCGCCGCCGGGCCCTACCCGGGCCGACGGTCGAGGAGACGCTGCGCACAGGGTCGGAGACTCGTCGCGCATTCCACCACCGGACCGCCGACCTAGCGTGAGACGTGCACGGGGAGCCCCGCCCGGAATGCCCGTGTCACCGGATCAGATCAGCCACGACCTGGAGGTCATCGATGAAGAGGGCAATCGCCACACTCACCGCCACGGGGGTCCTGACCGTGGCCACCCTGGTCGGAGGCGCCGCGAGCGCCGGCGCGGCGGCCCCGGCCCCGGCCCCGGCGCCGGCCCCTGCGCATGCTGCCGCTGTGGCCGCCAACCCCATCGGCTCCTACGGCCCGTTCGGATCCGCTCAGGAGTGCACGCAGTACGTCGCGGACTACGGCAACTTGGGCTTCTGGGACTGCGAGTACGCCCAGCACAACTGGTACGCGTTCAGCCCGAACGCCGGCCACGTCGCGATCGATTCCTGGGGCCCGTTCGGATCCGCCCAGGAGTGCATCTCCTGGGTGGGGAGCATCAACAAGCTCGGCGTCTTCGACTGCGAGTACGCCCTGACCAAGTGGTACGCGTTCGCCCCGGTCTAGGAGCTGCGACCGCCCGCGCCGTGAGGTCCCGTCGAGCCCCGGAGAACTACTCCGGGGCTCGGTGGTGTCTGCGGACGGTGGAGACCGAACCGCCGGTGATCGCGTTCAGGCCCCATCCACCGTTCGACGACGTACAGTTGGCACGTTCGGTCATGTTCACCTCAGAACACGGACGAGAAGGAGTGCCTTTCTTGACCACTCACCTCAGGACCGGCGCCCGCGTGCGGATGGTTCCCGCGCTGGCCGCGACGCTGTGCGGGATCATCGGCGGCACCGCGCTCGGAACCTCCCCGGCCGCCGCGGCCGACCAGCGCCACCCGATCTACGCCATCGCCCACCGGGTCGACACCCTGGACGGCGTGGACGCGGCGCTCAAGCACGGCGCCAACGGCATCGAGATCGACGTCTGCGCCTGGTGGAACCCGAACGAGTGGCGCGCCTACCACGACTGTTCCTCGGCCGGGGAGAACCGGCTCGGCCCCAGCTTCGACAGCATGATCGACCGCATCCTCTCCAACGCCAACGCGGGCCGCCGGCTGTCGCTGGTCTGGCTGGACATCAAGGACCCCAACTACTGCGGCGAGGAGCCCAACCGCACCTGCAGCGTCGCGGGCCTCCACGACAAGGCACAGCGGCTGACCGCCGCCGGCATCCAGGTCCTCTACGGCTTCTTCGAGTACCACGGCGGCAACACCCCCGACGTCGGCGGCCGCGGCTGGAAGAGCCTGGAGGGCAAGCTCGGCCGCCTGGAGGGCATGACCACCACCGGGGCCCGTGACAAGGTCGTCGGAGCCTTCAACAGCTCCGGCGCGGGCATCCCGGTCGGCCGCCGCGCGATGGACTACGGCGACACCGACATCAAGAACGGTTTCGGCAACTGCACCGAGGCCACCTGGAACACCTGCGCGGAACTGAAGAAGGGAGCGGCCGACCGGGCAGCCGGCCGACTCGCCGCCACGCTGTCCTGGACGACCACCTACAACGACCCCTGGTACGTGGACAAGCTCCTCGGCGACGCCCAGGTCGACGGCATCATCGCGGGCTACGGCGCCTTCACGGGCGTGCGGGAGTACGACGACACCTGGCAGTGCGCCAACGCGATCAACCTCGTCCGCGACTGGGTCAACCGCCACAGCGGCAGTCACCGGATGGCCAACAGCGGTGACCGCCTCTTCAAGTAGGGGACCGTCAGCCCCGGACCGCTCCCGCGCGGCCCGGGGCCGGGCATTTGTTTCGGGCGAGAAGTAGGGGTACTGTCTCCCAGTCGCCCGACAGGGAGCACCGGACACGCGATGGCGCGGACGGTTCCGGGGCGGCCAATCCACGAGAAACAGCACAGGCCGAGTTCGGCATGCCTGGTTATCGGGATTGCGGCCGGATTCGCTTTTCGGAGCGGGGCTCGGCTAGAGTTTGAAACGTCGAACGGGGCATCAAACCCCGGAAGGCACCGGCGAGTTGGATGACGAAGCCCCGGAAAACGGAGCGGAAAACATCTGATAAGCTGGAAACACGAAAGAACGAAGCGCCCGGAGGGCCCGCTGGAAGGCGGTCCGAAGGAAGCGTCCGTTCCTTGAGAACTCAACAGCGTGCCAAAAGTCAACGCCAGATATGTTGACAT
>NZ_JBHYGR010000156.1:0-20994 GCF_042738155.1 Kitasatospora sp. NPDC059088
CGAGCACGACGCCTGGTTCGAGGACCCCGCGGCATGACGGCCGCCCCGGTCACGGCGCTGCGGGTGACGCTGACCGCGCCGGTGGTCTCCTTCCGCAACCACCTGTATGCCGGTGTGCAGGTCACTCATCCCTGCCCGCCGCCGTCCACCGTCGCCGGGATGCTCGCGGCGGCGGCCGGCGGCTGGGACGAGGTCGATGTCGGCCTGCGGTTCGCCATGGCCTTTCACGCCGCCGGGGCCGGGGTCGACCTGGAGACCTACCACCCGCTGGATGCCACTGGGAAGGCCACCACCCCGGTCCCGCGTACCCGGGAGTTCCTCGCCGACGCCACTGTGCGGCTCTGGCTGCTGGACGATGCCGAGGTATGGCGCGGCCGGTTGCGGCGGCCGGTGTGGCCGCTGCGGCTGGGCCGAAGCCAGGACCTCGTCGGAATCCGCCTCGACCACACCGTCCTCACCCCGGCCGAGGGGGAGCAGCGCGGCGCCGTCGTCCCCACGTTCCCCAAGGCCCAGGGGACGCTGCTGCGACTGCCGACAGCGGTTGCCCCGGGGCGGGAGCGGACCGTCTGGGGCGACTACCGGCACGACGCCACCGCCCGCAGCCGCACCCCGGTGCCCGGCAGCTGGTCGGATGCCGACGGCCAGGCCGTGCTGCTGCTGCCGCCGGTCCACCCCGGCGCCCACTTCACCACCACCGTCAACCCGGCCTGACCCGGCAATAGAAGGAGACAACCTTGGGCACGAGCGCCGATCCCCTGCGGACGCTGCTGGCCAAGAGCGCCCGCGGCGCCGTGCCGCCCGAGGAGCTGACGGTGCACTTGGCGGCCACCTTGGTGGCCGGGATCGAGCTCGCCCGGCGGGTCGGCCGGATTGAGGCTGCCGAGCGCGTGCTGGACGGCCGGTTCTGGCCGGCCGCCCAGCTGAGCGGGCTGTACCACGACGGCGGCAAACTCCCCGACGGCTGCCAGCAGATGCTCCTCGGCCGGGTGCGCTCCTGGGGTGAACGGCACGAGGTCGTCTCCCTGGGCTTCTTGCCGGCCCTGGTCCCGGACGAGCAGCTCCTCGGGTGGGTGGCGGCCGGTGTCGCCACCCATCACCGCGCCATGACCGGCAGCAACGGCCGCGATTTGCGCTTCCTCTACGACGGCCTGACACCGGACGAACTCGCGAAGCGGATCGGCCCGATCGACGAGAACACGGTGACGGCGCTGCTCGGCTGGCTGCACACCACCGCGGCCAGCGCCCTGCTCCCCACCACCCACAAGACCGGCACGCTGAGCAGCACCAGCCTCACCGACACGGCGCACGGCATCCTCACCGAGCTGCTGAACCGCTGGGACCGGCGGGTGGCCGCCGACATCGGCCTGGCCGCTGTCCTACTCCAAGGAGCGGTGACGGTCGCCGACCACCTCTCCTCTGCCCACGGCTGTCTCCACACCTCCCAGCCCTTCGACCACCGCTTCCGGCCCGCCCTCGAAGAGCAGATGGCCACCAAGGGCCGCGTACTGCGCGAGCACCAGCTCCGCGCGGCCGATACCAGCGGTCACCTGCTCCTGCGCGCGCCCACCGGGAGCGGCAAGACCGAGGCCGTGCTGCTCTGGGCGGCCCGCCAGGTCACCGAGCTCGCCCGGCACACGGGCGGGGTACCCAGGGTCTTCTTCACCCTGCCCTACCTCGCCTCCATCAACGCGATGGCCGACCGCTTCGCCGACCTGCTCGGCGACCCAGAGCTGGTCGGCGTCGCCCACTCCCGCGCAGCTTCCTACCACCTGGCCGCCGCCATCCACTCCACCGATAACCCCGACGAAGACGAGCAGGCCGGGCCCTGCCAGCAGAGCGAGGCCGCCAAGGCCCTGGCCCGGGCAGCGGCCACCCGCCTATTCCGCGAGAGCGTGCGAGTGGGCACCCCCTACCAGCTGCTCCGCGCCGCGCTGGCGGGCCCGGCCCACGCCGGCCTGCTCGTGGATGCCGCGAACTCGGTGTTCATCCTGGACGAGCTGCATGCCTACGACTCCCGCCGCCTCGGCTACATCCTCGCCACGGCCCGGTTGTGGGAGCGCCTGGGCGGACGGATCGCCGTCGTCTCCGCCACCCTGCCCGACGTCCTCGCCGACCTCTTCAAGGACACGCTCGCCCAGACGCCCGCGCTCGTGGACACCCCCGATCTCGGCCTGCCGGCCCGCCACCGCCTGCAGGTCCGTCAGCACCACCTCACCGACCCGGCCACCGCCAACGAGATCCGCGGCCGGCTCGACCAGGGCCAGAGCGTCCTCGTCGTCGCCAACAACGTTGCCCACGCCCTGGCCCTGTTCACCGAACTCGCCCCGCACTGCCGGGCCCTCCACGGCGACGACAGCGCCTTCCTCCTGCACTCCCGCTTCACCCGACAGGACCGCAACCGGATCGAGCAGAACATTCGCGCCCGGTTCGCCAGCGCAGCAGCTGACCGCCTCCCCGGGCTGCTGGTCGCTACCCAGGTCGTCGAGGTCAGCCTCGACCTCGACTTCGACGTCCTGTTCACCGCCGCCGCACCGTTGGAGGCCCTCCTCCAGCGGTTCGGCCGCGTCAACCGCCTCGGCGCCCGGGAGCCGGCCGACGTCATCGTCCACGTACCGGCCTGGACCCGCCGACGCAACCAGCCCGGCGAGTACGCCGACGGCATCTATCCCCGCGAACCGGTCGAGGCCGGCTGGCAGCGCCTGCTCGAACACCAGAGCCGCATCATCAGCGAGGCCGACGCGACGGGCTGGCTCAACACCATCTACGCCACCGGCTGGGGCAAGCGCTGGCACAACGAAGTTACCACCCACCGCGACATCTTCGACAGCGCCTTCCTCACCTTCCGCCGTCCCTTCGCCGATCGCACCGACCTCGCCCAGACCTTCGACGACCTCTTTGACGGCACTGAAGCCATCCTCGAACAGCACCGCGCCGCCTACACCAACGCGCTCACCCAGGGCACTGCCGCCGAAGGACGACTCGTCGCCGACCAGTACCTCATCCCCATGCCGGCCTGGGCCGCCCCACTCAGCCGCTACGAGAAGGCCCTCAACGTCCGCATCCTCGACGCCGACTACGACCCCGACCTCGGTCTCCTCGCCGTCCGCGGCCCCCACCGACACGCTTACCAGACCGGCCAGGTCGTGTAACGCTCACCGGTAGCATCAGGGCTGAGCTGCAGTGCACTCAACATCCCGCTGCAGGGGTAGCAACTCGTCAAGGTCAACCGTGACGAACCGCAGGAAGCCCTCGTCATCCCTCGGAGGGGTACCAAGGTGGGCGCGAACACACCAACCCACAGCCCCTCGGCTAGGCCCTCGTCTCATCGCCCCTGTAAGGGGTATCAACTACCACTCCCACGTGTCGAAGCCGAATGTTCCGCCGCCCTGACCTACCAGCACCTCGGTTTCCGGGCCCGGTACGCCACCGCCCAGTAGCGGGCCTGAACCGACTGGCCCCACACCGCCGAGCTCGTGCCCGCATGCCGGAGCAACACCAGCCGTTGTCTGATTTAGCGAAAGGGGCCGTCCTCCACGGAGGTGGGAGATCTTCTGGTCAACAGCGCCATCCGGATCGCCGACGCCGTCCACGTACCCGGCCCCTGCCTGCCTCGACGTCAGCGGGCTGAGGCTCGGGTCGGCTGCCGTCGAGCTGGCGCGGCCCAGCTAGCGGGCCGCCGGGCGGCGTCTGGTGCCCGCTCGAAGTTCTCAGCGTGCGCCAACCAGGCGCCGAGGGCACCGTCGAGGTATGGGTGTACTGGTGCTGTTGGAGGTTCTTGAGGGGTTCGACCCGGATGAAGCGGACCCCGCCTTCGTCCGGTCGGTCCACGCTGCGGCGAGCGATCCTGAAGTGCCGGAGGACCCGCTGCCGACGACGCTCTGTGGCGTCCGTACCGACCCGTTGGTGCACACGCACTACCGGGCCGGTTACGGGGAGCCGTGGTATCCAGCAGCGTTCGAGGACCGGCGATGCCGTGAGTGCGCGAGGGCACTTCGACGGCTCTGACCTCGGCATCGGGCCTGGGCGCCTCGGCCTCGAACGGTCATGATCGTCAGCGGATGCGCGGACCGCGCTGGTCCTGGCGAGCCTGCGGCGGCTGCTGAACTTGCTGCTGCGGCGCGGCGGGGCGCTGGACCGGGGCCTGAGCCTGACGCTGTTCGACGGGCTCGGGTTGGCGGCCGGGTACGGGCCGGGCAGCTCGGGTGGGCTGTCCGCCGCGCTGCTGGAGCTGGTCGCGGTGGGCCTGGCGCTCGGCCTGGCGGCCGGCGCGGCGGCGTTCGGCGAGGGTCGGCTGACGTCGTTCCTCGACCTGCGGCTGCTCGGACTGGGTGGCCTCGGCGGTCAGCTGGCGGCGCTCGGTGAGCACGGCGGTGACCTGCTCGGCGACGGATGGCTGGGCCAGGGCGGCGTCGTCCAGGCGCGGGATGTTGGCGAGCCAGGTGGCGCCGGTGCGGGTGGCAACGGTGCGCAGGATCTCGGCCTGGTCGGCCTCGGGAAGGGCTCGGTAGACGTCGGCGGTGAGCTGGTGACGGGCCTGCTGGTCGGTGTTCCCGGTGCTGCTCTCCGGGCCGACCGGCGCGGCGGCGGTCCGGCGGGCAGCGAGGGCTGCCGCGGTGGCCTGCCAGTAGGCGTCGTGGCCGGTACGGCCTTCCTCGATGTAAGGGCCGGCGGGCTGGATCGCGTTGTCGTCGGTGACCCGGTACTGGTCGCGGTAGGCGGCGACGACGGCGAGGTGCTGCTGCCACTGGGCGCGCTGGGTGGGGTCGGTCGGGGCTTCGCCGAGGGTCCGGCTCCACTCCGGACGGTGCTCCACGGTGCGGTCGGCGAGCACCGAGAGCCGGTTGGCGATCAGGGTGGCGCTGTCGGTGAGGTAGTCGTGGTGGAGCGGGTTCGCGGCGGTGGAGCGCGGTACGGCGCTGATCCAGGCGGGGAGGTCGGCGCGGCCGGAGGCGGCGCGGGTGTGGGCGAGCGCCTGCTGCTGGGTGTGCTGGAGCAGTTCGGGCAGGGCGGTGCGGCCGGTCACCTCGGAGAGGGCGGTCTCCGCGGTGGTGCCGGTGTTCTCGATCGCCTTGAGGTTCCAGGCGAGGGTGCGCCACAGCTCCGCTTCGGCGCGGTCGTTCTGCTGCGCGGTGGTGGCCGGTGCGGCGGTGGCGAGGTGGCGGCCGATGCGCCAGGCGAGGACCTGGCTGAGGCTGTCGGCGCCGGTGAGCGGGCGGCTCTCGGCGGCCTGGCGCAGCAGGGTGGCGGGTTCGTGGCCGGTGGTCTCGGCGCGGCGCAGGGCGGCGGTGAGGGCGGGCCAGGTGTTCTCGTTGCGGGCGCGGGTGGCGTGCGCGTCGCCGAGGACGGTGGCGGCGAGGGCCTGGTGGCGGAGGGCTTCGGGGGCCTGCTGGTGGTGCTCGGGGATGCCGTCTTCGGCCAGGGTGGTGCGGGCGGCGCGGGTCAGGGCGGTGACCGGGTCGCTCGTACTGGTGGCCTGGCTGGCGGCGGCGGTGAGCAGGTTGGTGGTGTCGCGGCCGGTGCGTTCGGCGGCGGCCAGGGCGCCGGCGAGGTGGGGCCACTGCGGGTGGGCGGTGACGCGGTCGGTGGTGGTGTTGAGCGTGGTGGCAGCCGCGGTGGCGTAGTGGTTGAGGGTGTCGGCGGGGACGTGCGGGTGCGCGTCGGCGGCCTGGGCGGCGGCGGGCGCGATGCGCAGGGCGGCCGGTTCGGCGGTCGCGGTCTCGGGGTCGAAGCGGTGGGCGGGCAGGTTGGTGAGCTGCGCGACCAGGGCGGCGTAGCGGGTGGTGTCGGCGGTGGTGGGTGCGTTGAGGTGGGCGGGGGCGGGGCGCTCGTTGGTGATGGTGTTCAGGCGCCAGGCGAGGGCCTGGGCCGGGGAGTCGGCGGTGGTCAGGTCGCCGCGCCAGGTGGCGGCGGCGAGCAGTCGCTCGGGCTGCCAGCCGCCGGCTTCGGCGGTGCGGAGCGCGCGGGTGACGGCGGTCATCGCGTCGTCGGCGGTGATCTGCTCGGCGAGGGCGGGGCCGAGAAGTCGGTGGATGAGCTGGTGGTAGTAGGGGGTGGTCAGGGTCTCGGTGGCGTGCTGGTGGCGGGGTACCAGGGTGGCCAGGGAGACGGCGTCCTCCTGGGCGTTGCGGATGGTCTCGGTGGCGGAGAGCTGGGCGCCTTCGCGGCTCAGAACGCGCTCCAGGACCTCGCGGGCGGCGAAGGAGTTGGGGTCGTTCTTGGGCTGGTCAAGCTGCTCGTCGGTGTCGAAGGGGAGGAGTTCGTGGGTGGCGGTGTAGAGGGTGGTCGTGTGGCGGGCGCGGGTGAGCTGGACGTACAGCTCCTCGCGGGTGGTGTCGTCGGTGACCAGGGGGTGGGCGGTGTCGACGGTGCCGCCCTGGGAGCGGGTGATGGTGGAGGCGTAGAGCAGCTGGACGTTGGCGGCGACGTACTCGGCGGGCAGGGTGAGGTGTCCGCGGTGTTCCATGTGGCGGACCTTGAGGGAGCCGTCCTCGTGGCGCTTGAGGATCTCCCAGGCGTCGCCGTTCTTGAGGAAGTCGCGGCCCCGGTTGGTGGTGAGCTTGCGGTCGTTCTTGCGGGTGACGATCCAGTCGCCCTTACCGGCGCGGTTGCCGTCGCGCAGCAGGACGCCGTCGGCCTCGACCTGGCCGGCGGCCACGCGGTCCTCGCGGGCGCGGGCGGACAGGGCTGTGACGTCGGTGCCGGTGCGGGCGCTGATCAGGGTGGTGCGGCCTGCGAGCATGTCGGTCTTCCAGCCGTCGTACGCGGCTTCGACCATGGCGGTGCGCGAGCCGCTGACGACCCGCTGGTTGGCGAAGTAGAAGTCCAGCCCGGCGGTGTCGCCGGTGCGGATCTTGAGGGTGGCGGCGGCCTCGGTCTTGTTGCTGAACCGGTGGAGGGTGGTGAGTTCGACGGCGCCGGCTTCGGCGGCGATCAGCCGCAGCGCGCCGCCCGCTTCGACGCTGCTGAGTTGGCGGTAGTCGCCGAGCAGGCGCACGGTCGCGCCGCGCTGATCGGCGATCTTGACGAGGTTGTCCAGGTTGAGGGTGCCCGCCATCCCGGCCTCGTCCACCAGGACGACGTCGCCCGGGTTCAGGACGAAGCCGGACCGGCTCTTGGGCACGTTCCGGCCGCTGAGCAGCTCGCCCATGTACTTACCGCCGGTGTACTCCCAGAGGAACTTGTGGAGGTTCTCGGCGGGCTGCTTGAGGTCCTTGGCGAGGACGGCGGCGGAGGCTGCGGAGGTGGCGAGCGGGACGACGCGCTGGCCGGCCTGGTTGGCGACGTGGACGTACGCCTGCATGGCGGTGGTCTTGCCGGAGCCGGCCGGGCCGAGGCCGAGGGAGACCATCCGGGTGTCCGTGATGAACGCGGTGACGAGGGCGCGCTGGCCCTCGTCGAGCGCGCGGTTTCGGGCCTCGAAGCCGTCCAGGGCGGCGCCGACGAAGGCCGGGTTCGGGCCCACAGTGACGGGGGTGAGGGCTGCGGTGACCAGGCGGCGTTCGGCGTCCAGGATGGCGGTGCTGGTGTAGCGGGTGGAGGCGTGCTGGACGAAGACGGAGTCGCCGTTGGAGCGGCGCAGTTCCTCGGGTTCGGTGAGCAGGGCGGGGGCGTCAATGCGGATGCTGTGCACCGGGGAGACGGCCTCGGTGACGATCGCCTCGACCAGTTGCTGGTGCTCGGCGGTGCTGGTGGCCGGGTGCTCCGAGCGGACCAGGCGCTCGGCGTGGGCGCGCAGGTTCCACGCGGTCCACACCGCGCGCTCCTCACCGACAGCGGTGATGACGGCGGCGGCGAGGGTGGGGATCTCGACCGGCTTCGGCTCCTCCTGTCGGACGGTGGCCGGGGTGCTCTCGGACGCGGGAACGGCCGCCATCACGCGCTGGACGATGTCCTGGCCGTGGGCGGTGGTGACGGTGTGGGTCCAGTCGGCGCGCATCTCCTCAAGGGAGCGGGGGGCCTTCTTGCCCTCGCGGGTGTCCAAGTTCGCCTGGCGGGCGAGCTGGTGGGTCATGCCGCGGGAGGGGTCGTGGCCGTGCTCGCGCCGGTACTCCCGGAGGAGCTGCTCGTAGCGGGCTTCGATCTCGGTCCTGCGGGAGGAGAAGTGGGTGATCGCCTCGACGGGGACGCCGACGATCTCGCGCACCGGCTGGCGCTTGGTGGCGGAGTCCTCACGGGCCTCGAAGGTGACGCCGAGCCGGGCGGTCAGCTCGGTCTCGAACCGCGAGTTGTAGAACTCGGAGGTGGCGACCGTCATCGCCAGGAGGCCGCGGGCGTCCAGCGAGCGCCACTTGCCGTCGATGCCCTGGATCTTGTTGGCGAGGACGACGTGGGTGTGGAGGTTGGGGTCGCCGGCCCGGGAGTCGAAGTGGTCGAACGCGACGGCGACCAGGCCCTTGGTGTCGATCTGGGCCTGGCCGGTGCTGCCGGTGCGGGTGTACGCGGCGTTCTCCTCCAGCAGCTCCAGCGCGGCGTCACGGGCGGCCTCGTGGGCTGCGCGGACGGCGGCGCGGACCTCCGGGCGCTCGTCCAGCGCCCACAACACCGCGGCGGACTTCACCGGGGCGAAGACCAGGTCGAAGCCCGCGACGGCGGCGCGCTGGCGGCGGGACTCCTCGTGCTGGACCTTCTTGATCTCGGCGCTGCTGGGGGTGCGCCGGGTCTCCTTCTCGATGACGGCCAGGCGCCGCTCGACGCGCTCGGCGAACGGGTCCAACGGCTCGTACTCGGGGTACTTGCGGCCGAGGGTGGCAGCCTTGATCGCGGCGGCCTGGACGGCCTTGAGCTGCTCATCGTTCATGTCGGCGCGCACGTTGGCGGCCAGGTGCTCGGCGATGATGCGCTGGGCGTCCGGGTGCTGGCCCAGGCCGAACAGGTGCTTCATCTGCTGCTCGGTGACGGTGGTGCCGTCGAGCTCCAGCAGGGGCGCGCCGCGGCCGAGCCAGACGCCCGCCGGGTTGCCCTTCTGGGTGTAGTACTCCTCCGCGGACTGACCCCGCTGACGCTGTACGTCGCCGCCCGCGACCTGGCGCGTCAGGTAGGTGTAGCCGTTGCCGGCGGTGAGCTTGTGGATGGTCATCAACGCGACCACCCCCAGCTTTTCCGGTTACGGATGAGGGTAGGCGCAGAAGCTATTCGAGCCGCCGATTCACCTGCCTCATCAAATGCCATGTGAGTACTTTAGCCCCGCGCAGCGGACCATGCTCAGAATATCTGCAAGAGGTGTCTGGATGACTTGTCATGGCTAGCAGATGGCCAGGTCAGAGCGCCTTCGTGGCTGCTCCGGTGATGCGCGTCTCGGTTTTCCTATCGAGACTTCTCGACGTTTATCAACGCTTATCGATAGGGAATCTACGGGGTTTATCACCTGGGGTTTTGCGGTTATGGTTCCGGCATGAGCGGACGAATTTCGGCGTCGCGGGCCAGTGCGGTTCGAGCGGCGCAGCAGGCGAAGGCAGCGCGGGACGCGGAGCGTCTCCAGCGCGAGCGGCGGGTGGAGTCGACGCTGGCCGACTTCTACGAGCAGACGGGGAGGGCGGAGCAGCTGCGGGCGAGCGCGAGCGCGCGGGCAGCGAAGGTCTTGGCAGACGCGGAGGCGGCGGCTAAGGAGCCGGAACAGAGGGCGAAGCTGGCCGTCGTGAGGCTCCAGGCTCTGGGTGAGCCGCGCGATCAGATCGCGGAGCTGACGGGGCTGCCGCTGGCGGAGGTGCGGGCGGTCCTAGCAGAGGCGGCCGGCGACAAGAAGCCGCCTGTTGACGAGGGGGGCACCTTGGCCGTTGCGTCGGTCCCGGTTGCTGGAGAGCGGCCGGAGTCATCGGGCGGCAGTGGCACCACAGCAGGGTAGAGCTCGGTCGGCTGGCAGCGTCGCAACGAGAGCCATCGGTTGGTCTCGGCGTGCTTCGACGAGGGTCCGCCAGGCAGCCGCAGAACGACGTGCGGAGATCCGAGTTGAGCGTTGCACTGCGCGGGCACTCAGAGCGTCTCTTCCTGACGAATCTGCCGTACCTGTCTGTCACGGTCGCTAGCATCGCGCTCATGGCCGTGAACGTCCTCGCGTGGTGCCTGGTGGTCTACATCGCAGACCTGCTGGTCGTGCTTATCTTCCTGTTGCCGTGGGGAGGCAGACCACGCGTTCCTGGCAGGGCTTTTGCCCTGGAGCGAAACAGGTTCGTTCGGAGGGCTGCGGCGCAACGCGCCATCCGTACGCGGGAACACTTGTTGCAAGCCGGCGTTCCAAAGTCTGGTGTGCCGAATCTAAGCGCTATGCGGCGGCGACTCGCGGGAGCGATCGCCGGCCGCATTGCGCTTGGGGCGCGCTGGACGATCCCGACGTTGGCTCTGGTCGTGTCCCTGCAGCTGAGCATCGCCGTTCACGCGTCGGTGTGGCCGCTCGCTGTGATCCTCGTGCTCATTGCCGTGACCGGATTTCTGGCTACTCTCGACAGACGGGCTTACACCCGCTCGGTCCCGCACGAGCACACCGCAATGGCGGCAGTGGCCGCGCTGGAGGCTCTCACAGCTCCTGATCTTGGTGAGGTACGCGGGAAATCGAGGGCATCGATTGTCTCGGACGCCGTGGGCCGCTTCTGCACCGCGCTGACCGTTCATGCGGAATGTGAACCGCGCCGAACAGACCCAGCCCACCGGGACCACCTTCGGGAGCGGGCCCGGCAGGTCGTCGAACGCGTTCTCGCGTTGCGGGAACAGAGCTTGTGGGGTGATCCGGAATCTCATCGACAGCTCGTGGCGATCATTGCCTCGGTCCTTCAACACGTTGCCCAGCCGACCAGTGATCCGCAGACCACTCTGAACCTTGTCGACCCCGAGCTGGTGGCCCCGGCGCACGACTGGGGCGCTGGCGGCGCAACCCTCGTCACGGCCGGGACGCCGCATCGTGGCCCACTGCTCGCGCCGAGCCTCAACCAGCGGCGCCGGGCTGAGCTAGTCGAAGCAGCTGTGCTTCTACTGGTCGCAGCGGTTGCCTACTTGGTCGCCTACATCGCCGCGCACTCCGTTCTCGAAGACATCGCTACCGCGCGGTTCAGCCCGTCCGACACAGCACAGGTGATCACTGCGATCGGTGGTGCAGTCGCAGCAGGAGCGGCAGGCGTGGCAGGAATCATCAAGGCTTGCGCCGTTTTGATTCAGGCTCGTGCTGAGATGGTGCGCGCCCGAGCTGGCCTGCCTTCCACCGAGACGGCTGGCGACGAGCAGGAGGACTCAACCGGTTCCGGTCAGCCCGAGGCGACAACCGCCTGAGCCCGCAGAGACGGCACTTGCCGGTCCGGGCTTTCTACTTCCAGAAGTTGTCGAACACCCGGGGGTCATAGCGCTTGCCGTCCTCGGTGTCGATCGTGGTCGGGACCGGCTCGCCTGCGTCCCGCGCGCGGCTGAGCCGTCGGCTGACCGCGCTGAGGGTGACTCCGTAGTGGGCGGCCAGCTCGGTCGCCGAGCGGAGGGGGCCGGCCAGCCACGCCCGGTGCTCGACGGTGCCCTTGGGGTCGTAGCCGAAGTCAAGCAGCACGGCGGCCTGTTCGGGGGTTGGCTTCCCCTTCTCGGGGAGGTAGCCGAGTTCGACGAGGACGGCGGTCTGCTCCAGGGAGAGCGGGCCCGTCTCGGGCAGGTAGCCGAGTCGCCAGAGCACCGGCAGCAGGGCAGCGGCGGGCCACACCCGTGAGCGGCCGACCTTGCCGCTGCTGAGGTCGGCGATCTCGGGGCGGCGGACCAGGGTCTTGACGGCTTCCTTGCCCCGGCCGGTGAGCCGCTCGATCATGGCGGTGGTGAGCACGTCGAGCACCGGCGTGGTGGTCGGAGCCTCGGCCGGAACCGGGACCGCGGTAGTGCCGCGCGGGCCGGTGCGGCTGGACCGCCGGCCCAGCCACGACTTGACCTCGCCCCAGTTGTAGGTGCTGAGGACATCGGCGGCCGGGAACGGGTCGTTGCTGTCCTTGTACTTCGCGGGCATCGGGCTGATCGTGGCGCGCGGGATGCCGGTTCGGTGAGCGATGTCGGTGATAGTGACCCGGTCGGTGTCGGCCCCGGGCAGCTCGGTGACGTCGACCCGCGCAGCCTGGTGGTCGCGCATCCATTGGGCGCAGGCGTCGCGCTCGAACCGCTGCTCGCCACGGTCACCGGTTCCGTCTGCTCCGGGCCACTGCGGGTCCTGGGTGAGGCGGCGGACGGTTTGCTCGGACAGGCCAGTCACGCTGGCGATGTCGGCGACGCTGAGGCGGTCGGTGGGGGCGGCGGCCAGCCGCTCGGCGAGCGTCGGGGCGGGGGCCATCAGCGGGTCTCCTTTGGGTGAGAGTTCAGGGGGACGCGCTTCCCCGGCTCGGCGTGTACTAGTTTACGTACGCGAGGTAGCGCTCCTTCGGGATCGACTTCGTGGGAGGGGGCCAGCGGCTTGCCCAGCCGATCCGCGAGGTCGGCACGGCTTCGGCCGTGCTGCTGGCCCCCGTCTTCCGTTCGGTCACGCCGCGAGGGTGACCCTGCGCCGGGCTCCGGGCGCGGCCTGGTGGTGGAGTCGGTCCCACCAGAAGCCGAACGCGGGCCTCTGCTTGTCGTGGACTCCGGCCGGTGCGAGAGCGAGCGCCATCTCGATGGCCGGGTAGCCGCTGGTGCGGGGGATGATCTCGGCCCTGGTGATGCCGTACTCGTCGGTGACGGCAGTTCCGGCGGACACCGTGCGGAGCACGAGCTGGGCGTCGTCGCGGTGCCCGGTGAACACCGTGCGGACGCTGCGCCACGCCGCGCCCTTGGCGGTGGGGTCGTCGCGGCGGGGGTGGACGATGCGGCGCACCTCGTAGACGCTCCACCGTTGCCGTCGAAGGTCCTCCTCGAACTGGGTGAGGACGTCGGTGAGTCCGTGGGTGCGGGCGAGGTCCTGGGCGGCGACGCTGCCGTAGAGCTTCGAGTGCTGGTTGAGGGCCATGGCGGTGTACTCCAGGGCGAGGGCCTGGGCACCGATGGCCGGCTCCGCGCGCCAGCGTTCGATCAGCTCGGCCCGGCCGCGGTGCCCGGCGGAGAAGGGGCAGTAGCCGCATGCGGAGCGCGACCAGGGTTCGCCGAAGCGGTCGAGCAGGTACTGCGCGCACTGGTGCCGGTCCCATCCCCAGGGGTCGATCAGCGGGTACTCGGGGCGGCGGCCGGTGGCGGTGAATCCCTCGTCGCGTTCCGCGCGGCGCAGCTCCTCGGCGGCGAAGCCGAGGGCGTGTCGGAAGGGTCGGCCGCCGAACTCGTCGGCCAGCCACTCATCGAGCACCTGGCCTTTCGCGTGCAGGCTGCACAGTCGGCGTTTGGCTGCGATCTGGGGGACGGTGCCGCTGGTGCGGAGCTCGTCGGACAGCCGCCACGGGCCTTTCATGATCAGTCGGCGCGGGGTGCGGGAGTCGTCCAGCACGGTGTACCCGCCGCTCTGACTGGTGCGGCTGATCTGGACGAAGCGCGTGCCGGTGTCGCGCAGCAGCGGCAGCACGTGGTTCTCGTTGAGGCGCCGGGTGACGTCCGGCTCGTCGCCGGTCATCGCGGTGAGCACGGTCAACTTGTCGAGCGGGAAGGTGCGGGTGGCCGGCTCGGTGAGCCAGCGGGTGAGGACGGCGGCGCTGTCCAGGCCCATCCCGTAGCTCAGCACGATGGGCATCTCGGTGTCGGCCCCTACAGGGGCGGTGCGGTTCATGCGGCGCAGCCCTCCGTACGGCGCCAGAGCGTACGGGTTGGCGTCCCGCAGGGGCGCAGGGCCCGTACGGGGTCGTCGTCCGTACGCTCGGCGGCATCGATGATCTCGGCCATGGAGAGGTCGCGGCGGAAGGGCTGGCGGATCTCGTCCTCGACCAGGGCGTAGTCGAGTGCGGTGTCCGGTGCCATCCGTGCGGCCGTAATGAGGTGGGCGCGTCCGGCGAACGGGCACAGGCGGCAGCTCAGACGGGGCAGGTGCTGGTAGACGGGGTGGGGCGGGATGCCGCTGGCCCGTACGGTCTTCCACACGTCGTCGGTGCTGAGCTGGTGGATGGGCAGCCATGTGGTGATCTGGCGTCGTCCGGAGCTGGCCGCCCGGTCCAGGGCGATGGCGGGGCGGCGGGCCCGTACGGTGCTCTCGTCGGCGCGTAGGCCGAGTTCGGTGACGATGTGCGCGGGTCGGCCGGTGATGCCGAGTCGGGTGGTCAGCTCGGTGTAGAACTTCCTGGCCACGTCCCGTTTGAGGTAACTGCGGCAGAAGGGGGTGCCGGGCCCAGGCCAACGGCCGCGGGCCCGGACGAGGTCGAGCAGGCCGCCGAGTTCGCGGCGGCGGACCTCGAAGGGCAGTCCGTACGCGGCGGCCTGCTCGCTGGCGAGGGCGGGTACTCCGTCCCACTCGGCGTCGCCGAGGTCGAGGTGGAGCACGACGGTGCGCTCCAACATCTCCTCTGTGGCGGTGGTCGCCCACAGGTGGAGCATCGCGGCGCTGTCCTTGCCCGCGCTGTTGTTCAGTACGTATGCGTCGGCGTCACGCAGCTGCGGCGGTATGTGGAGGGTGGTGCTCACGGGCGGGTTCCTTGTACGGGTTCGGTGCGGGCTGGGAGGTGGGGGGTACGGGCTGGTCATCGGCGTCGCGGGGCGTACGGACCGGGTGGAGGAGCTGCGGCTCGCCCGTGCGGGCGGCGGCCTCTTCGGGGGCGGCAGGTTCCGTACGGCCTCGGTGGAGCGTGCGGGCTTCGCCCACACGCTTCTCGCACCAGGACCGGCCCCAGCCGGTCGTACGGATCAACTCGTCGTAGTCGGGTTTCCAGTTCGGGTCGGCCGTCATCGCGGCGAGCAGCTCGGTCATGACGTGCAGCCGACTCGGGCGCTGCCGGAGCGGCTGTTCCGGGTCGGTCTGCTCGTCTTCGGCGGGCTCGTCCTCGATGTCCGGTTCGGCCGCCTCCGGCTGCTGGGGCTCGTCGGCCGGCGCTGGGCCAGACCGCTGCGCGGCGGCCGCGGGGCTGTCGTCGGCGCCGGTCTCTTCGGCGGGGTCGGCGGGCGGGCCGCAGGTTGCGAAGGGTGGCGCCTCTGGAGCCGGCCGGGCCGAGGAGCGGGACTCGATGATTCCGGCGGCGGCCAGGAACGCGACGGCGGGCCAGGCGGCCATCACGTACCCCCACGGGGTGGGCTGGGCGACGGCGAGGTTGGCAGCGAGGCTCATGCTGACGCCGAGGACCAGGACGGCGCGGGGCCAGCGGGCGGGGTGTCCGTGGCGTTTGCGGCGGCGGAGTTCGGAGACGGCGCCCAGGGCCATCAGTTCGACGGAGACGGCGATGGCGTAGGCCACCCATCCGGCCTGGCCCGATCTGCTGGCGGTCTGGACGACGTGCTTGAAGCTGACCGCGAACGCGGCGACTCCGAGGACGCCGACGACGATGTCGGCGGTGAGCGCGTCGCCGTCGCGCGGGAGTTGGAGTCGGGTGGGTGTGGACTCTGCGGGCGCGGTGTCGCGGACCGCCGTGTCGTCGGGGTGGTTTGGGGTGGTCACGTGGTGCTGGTCTTCCGGGTTCGTGGGAGGTCGTCGCGGCCCGGTTGCCCTCCGGGCCGCGTCGGGTGTTGAACCCGGGGGGGGTGGTGGGAGCGGTGGTGGGGGAGGTGGCGGTTTCGGGGTTCGTGGAGGTTTGCCATTAGCGTGCTGCGGGTGGTCCAGCCGCACGTGCATGTGGCGGTGGAGTACGCCCGTCCGGGGCACCGCTCGGTGAGCGGCTTGCCCGCGCTGGTGTGCCTGTGGGTGGGCGGGCAGTCGGTGCCGTCCGCGTGGTGATCGGTGCGGGGCGCGCGGGGCTTGGCCGCGGGGCCTGTGTCCTTCGGCTGGCTGGCGGAGAGGGGGCCGGGCTGACCGCTGGTGCCGGTGCGGCTGAGGCGCTCTTGCTCGGCGTCCCACTCGGCTTCGGTGTGGGCGTCCCCGACCACCACGGGCTCGGCGTGGTCGAACCAGGTCTCCCAGTCGCCCGTGACGATGCGATCGGCTTCGGCTTGAGCAGCTTCGGGGGTGGGGGCGAGGACGGGCACCATGTGCACGGTGATGACGTCGACGGGGACGATGTATGTCGGCATGCTGCTGGTCTCCTGGACAGTTGGGGGCTTGGGGCTGGCCGGGCTCGGCGCGGCCGGGACGTTGCCGGGCTGAGCCCGGAGTGGGCTCAGGACTCGGAGGCGCCTGTCAGGGGCTCCCAGCTGGTGCCGTTCCAGAATTCGGTGACGGCGCCGGGGGTCAGCGGTTGGCCGAGGGCTTCGCGGAGCCGCTTTCGGCCGGCGGCGGTGTCAGGTATCGCGGCGGTGCCGGTGATGCGGGTGCCGTCCGCGGTGACCTCGCGCAGCATCGTGCGGCCGTTGCGCAGCTGGGCCCGGAGGGAGCGGGCGACGTTGTACTCCTCGATCAGCAGGTCGAGCAGCAGCGACAAGTTGACGGGCTTGCCGTCGAGGCGGCAGGCGTCGGCGAAGCTCGCGAAGTCCGCCGTGTCGAAGTCGCCGTGCGGCACGAACTCCGTGAGGTCGCCGTCACCGTAGTTCTGGGCGGTGCCGATCTCGCGGTGGCCGTGGCTGATGGTGGCCAGGAACGGCGTTCCGCGCAGCAGTATCAACTCGCGGCAGGCGGTGACCTCGTAGCGGGGCTGGTCGGGGGTCTGGAGCCCGGTGTGGGGCAGGGTCGGCACGGTGTGGTTCTCCTGGTGGTACGAAGGGTGAAGGTGGGCAGCAGGGGAGCGGCGGGAGGGGTTGGGCCGAGGTGCGGGGTCGATCCCCGCAGCTCGGCGCCCCGGGCCGGGGGCCGGCTGGCCACGGGCGGCAGAGGCCGGCGGGCGGTGCGGCGTTTGGTGCTGCGGTGGGAAAGCGGCGGGAGGGGTTGGGCCGAGGTGCGGGGTCGATCCCCGCTCCTCGGCGCTCCCGGCCGGAGGGCCGCCCAGCGTCACGCTCGGCGGCGGTTGCCCGGTTAACCGGGCTGGTCGGCCTCGGGCTCGGACTCGGTGTCCGTCATCTCGCTGATGACCTTCTCGATGCCGATGGTCGTCCGGTGCAGCTGGTCACGGGCCTCGGCGGCGCGGTCGCCGCACAGCTCGAAGTAGCGGACTTCGTCGCGCGGTTCGACGGGGAAGCCGTCGCGGAACGGGTCGTAGGTCGGGAGAGCTGCGCGCAGCTTGTCCTCCCACTCCTCTTCGAAGGTGGTGACCTCGGCGACCAGATTGCGCAGGCGGTCGACGGTGGTGTTCATGGTGGGGTCTCCCTCGGGCGCACTGGGCTGTGGCTGCTGGTCTGTGACGGGCCGCCCGGCCTTTGGGGCCGGGGGGCGGGGGGGGGACAGCGCGGCGGCCCCCGCCCAGGCGCGGGAGGCCCGCGCATGGAGTTGGGGGGGCGCCGGGGCGGCGGGCGGGGGGCGGGGGCGGGCCCCCCCGGGGGGGGGCGCGGGGCGCGCGGGGCGGTCACAGCGAGGCGGCCAGCTCCATGGCGCGGATGCCGAGCGATTCGAGTTCGTGGGCCTCGTCGGCGTCGGGCAGGGTCTGGGCGACGGAGGTCACGGCGTGCATGACGCCACCGGCGGACAGGTCGGCGCCCCGAATGAAGTGGGAGAACACGTCGGCCCGAACCGCCTCGGAGAATCGGAGGCGCTGGCTGACGGTGGTGATCGCCTTCTCGGGGTCCGCGATCCGGGCTACGGCCTTGTCCTCGATGTCACGAATCTGCCGGAGGATGTAGTCACGGTCGAGGAAGGTTCGGACGGCGTCGGCGGTCTTGGCGGTGACCAGGTCGAGGGTGCGGTCCTGGGTGTTGCCGCTCCACTGGATCACGCCGTCCTCCTGGCGTCCGCCGATGTGCACGGACTTCATGGCGTCCTTGGTGATGGTCATGCCGTTGTCGCAGACCTGGACGACCAGCCGGGGGACGATCGTGAACGCCCCGCACCCCGTCTCCGAGTTGGAGATCTCGAACCCGGCGAAGACGGTCGGGTTGTCGCTGCCGCGCGCCTCGGTGAACGGGGAGCGGTAGTTGCGCAGCAGCTCCGGGGCGTAGGCGCGGACTTCGTCGGCGACAACCCGGACGTACATCTTCTGGTCGGTGAGGTCGCAGCTGTCCAGGCGGACCTGAACACCCGCGTCGTAGACGCCCCGGAGCGCGGCGGTCAGGATGTCCAGGTTGTCGATGATCCGGTAGCTCGCGCTCAGGAACGCGCGGGCCGTACCGGTGTCCTCCCCCTGGCCGGGCCGGAGCGTACGGATCATGTAGCTCTTGGCCTCGCGGCTCTCGTGCGTGAGCCAGCCGTTGACGTTCTGGTCCCACAGCTCCGGGGCCTCGACCCGGGTCTTGCGCAGGTAGCCGACCGGGATGCCCAGCTTCTCGGCCAGCCCCGACTCGGCGACGCCGGTGAGGCGGAGTTCGGCGGCCTTGCGGGTGACTCCGTCCGGGGTGATGTCGTAGTCGTAGTCCGCGCCGTTGACGATCAGTCGACCGCCTTCGGCACGGATGCTCTGCGCCGGGGTGATGATGTCGGCCTTGCGGGGCTGCTGCTCCCGCAGGATGTCCACGATCTCGCGCAGACTGGCGTTACGGGTGGAGGTCTTGGCCAGGGAGATGGTCATGTACGAGGTCCCTTCACACGGGTTCGGTTCGTGGGCGTCAGCCGGGGTTGCCCTCCCCGACCAACAAGACAAGAATACCTCAACGAGGGTTTTTGGTCAAGTCACTGGTTATGCGGATGCCCGGCTGCCGCGTCCGCTTCGTCCGACAGCTCGCGGAAGTTGGACACGGTGACGACCTTCGACCAGCGGCGGGCGCAGGCGATGGCGCCCCCTGCGCTCGAAGCCCACGCGGCCGTCGCGCGCAGGTCGGGCCGCACTGGGAGTTCGGGGCTGATCACGTAGTGCGCGCCGGGCAGGTAGGCATCCCTCCAAGCCCTGGCGATGGTGTCGAGACCGCAGACGAATGACAGGCGCACCTGCCACGGGACAACGACCCTGCCGCCCTCGCGTACGGCCGCAAGCCTGGCCTCGGCACCTGCCAGGAAGGCGTCTAGCGCGACCAGCGCGTGGCACGCCTGCTCCCAGTCAGCGATGTCTAGCACCGGAACGGGAGGCAGCTCCGCCAGTTCCTCCGGGGCCACCTCCCGGACGACGGCAGCGGCAGCGTCGAAGCGAGAGCCGATGCAGGACAGGGCTGCGAGGACTTCGCGAGAGCGGGCCAGGCGGTCCACAGTCAGGTCATGGTGAACGTCGATGATCTTCATACGTCTTCCTTCGGGAGCGAGGGCGGAGCCCGGACCGGCGGCTCGCCGGGCCGGATGGTAGATCAGCGCCGAAGGCCGGATGCCCAGAGCAGACCCGCGAAGCTGCGGGCGACGTCTGCGAGATCGTCACTGCCCCGGGTCCACGTGGGCACCCTCTCGTCGCGGACCTGCGCGGCGGGTTCGGCGTAGATCGCTCCGCGATAGAGGGTGTACTCCTCGCCGGACGCAGGGATTCGCAGCTCCCAGGTTCCGAGCTCCTGGCACATGATCTGGACGGCGTAGGTCCGGGCACCGTGGACGATCACGACCGTCCGGGGCGCGCGGGGGACACCCATCTCGGTAAGCATGTGGTCGAGTTCGACGGCGGCGGCCAGGCGCTCGGCGAAGGGGAGTTCGGTGATCGCCTCGGGGGTGAGCCAGCACCAGGCACAGCCGGGGCCCTCGGCGTGGCCGCACTCGGCCCGCTTCTCGTCGTTGATCTCGCGCAGGCGGACCAGGTCGATCGTGGTCACGTGGCACCTTTCGGTCGGCTCTTCGTGGGTCGCTGGCCGGGGTTGCCCTCCCTGACCAACAATACAAGAATACCTCAAAGAGGGTTTTTGGTCAATCATGAAGGCAGGGTCCGCCGCCCGGGAAAGCCGGATGACAGACCGTCAGATTTGAGGGCGCACCTCCCCCTGGCCAGAAAAACAGCCGCGCCGAAGGCGCGCCCGAACCCCGCCGCCCCCGGCGGCGACCACCACCACCGCCGGGGAACTGGACTCAGAAGGGGGCGAGTTCGGCGAGCCGCTCGTAGGCGGCTTCCTCGCGGTACCGCAGGTACGCGTTGTAGGTGAGTTCTTGGCGGTCACCCTGAACACCCGTGACGTCGGCAAGGTGGAGCAATGCGGTGATCAGGTCGCGGACGACCACGGATACGCCCTCGGGCATGGTGGGTTCGCACCGGTAGGTGCCGGGGGTGGCGGCGGTGAACGCATGGGTGGCGAGCAGCGCGCGGGCCGCTTCGTCGGCGGCGGTGCGCTCGGGGCCAAGGCTGGGCATGACGGGGCTCCTCGGTTCGACCGGACTCGAAGGGGTGAACAGGCGGACCTAGGAGGCGATGGCGGGGATGTCGGCGGCGCGGGTCGGGGTGAAGTGGAGATCCCGTTCGACCATGATCGGGAGCGCCAGGGCGCCGGGTCGAGCGGCGGGGGTGAGGTAGAGCTCTTCCAGTTCGACCAGGTGGATGTAACCCCACTCGCCCTCCGGGTAGTTGACCCGCGCCCAGCCGAAGGCGAGGCCGCTGGACGGGTCCACTTCGGCGATGTACCAGTCCGATCCGCCGGTGAAGTAGTGGAGGTGGCAGACCTTCTGCTCGAACGGCTGGCCGTCCGTGGCGTACAGCTCCGGGATCTTGGCGAGGTCGGCGAACGGCGGGTAGAACTCGTGCCCCCTGGCCTGCCGGTTCTGCTCCGGCATCGCCCCCCAGGACCACGTCCCGGGTTCGACGTTCATGCTGTTCAGCTCGGTCATGCGCTGCCTCTCGACGGGGAGTTCTTCGTGGGCTGCTGGTCGGGGTTGCCCTCCCTGACCAACAAGATAAGAATACCTCAAAGGGGGTTTTTAGTCAATCATGAAGGCAGGGTTCGCCGCCCGGGAAAGCCGGGTGACAGACCATCAGATTCGAGGGCGCACCTCCCCCGTCCCCCTGATAGCTGCCTGGGGTCCGGGGCAAAGAGGCCGTCCGGGTCAAGGGCCGGCCGCAGGCCGGTGGCGAAGCCACGCGCAGCGCCGTTGAGGCGGGC